>JAIOOX010000002.1:300000-409485 GCA_021414225.1 Candidatus Vogelbacteria bacterium
CCTTTTTGTTGTGACATGAAAACTAACGTTGAAGTGAGAGAGTCAAAGTTGTATCAGTGTTACGAGTCGCAAAGTGAGCATTGTCACCAGTTTCCATAAAACCCATTTCTTTAGCTCTCTCTAGGTTTATTGTAGCGGAAATTGCCATATAGTCACTAACTAAAGCGGTAATATCCGTCTCAACAGTAGCTATCTTTTCTTCTGATTCTTTGCGAGCAGCCACATGAAAAATAGAGTCATTTATTAAGTAAACATAACCAAAACCCATCAATACTACTAGCACCCCCAAAACTCCTACTATTTTTTGTTCGATATTTTCAACAGCGGCCAAATGATTAAGAGTTTTAGTGTACATGGTAATAAAGTTATTAATAAATTATATTTTTTGGATAATCCGTAATTGAGCACTCCGGGACCGAGGATTACTGAGTTGTTCCTCGCGAGTTGACTTGATGGCTTTTTTGGTAATGATTTGACCAACTTCTTGAGTGTGTAATTCTTTGAAAAATTCTTTAACAATTCTAGCCTCAAGACTATGGAAACTGATCACCGCCAACCGACCCCCTTGATCTAATAGTTTAAAACTACCAGCCAAACCTTCTTTCAAAGCTTCTAATTCATCGTTGACCGCAATCCGAATCGCTTGAAAGGTTTTGGTAGCTGGATGGAGTCGGCCTTTTTGATACCACTTAGGCACCGCGCTTTTGATAATATCCACCAACTGCCAAGTAGTTTTGATTGGCCCTTTCTGGCGGGCTTTGGCGATCGCTTCGGCAATTTGCCGGGAGAAACGTTCTTCGCCGTAACCATAAATCACATTGGCTAAATTTTCTTCACCCCAGCTATTGACCACATCATAAGCAGTGACCAAGGCTTCTTCTGGTTTATCAGATAAAGTCATCACCAAAGGTGTATCAGTTCGAAAAGAAAAGCCTCGTTCGTCATCATCTAGTTGACCAGAGTTAACCCCTAAATCAAGCAAGATGCCTTGAACTTTGCCAACAGTGACCAAAGTCTCAATCTGACGAAAATTACCAACTACCGGTGTAAATTTAGCCTCACACTCAGCTAAATTTTTAGTGGCTCGAGCCAACGCTCGACCATCAGCATCTATACCAATCAAATGGCCAGTTGGGCCAATAATGTCCGCTAGTGCCTTAGCGTGTCCAGCCTCACCTAAAGTGCCGTCCACCACCACATCGCCAGACTTGAGATTCAAGCCTTCAATTACTTCATGTAAAAGAACAGGTATATGGGCCATCCTAGAAAACTCCGATTTCGCCCAACTTTTCGGCTAATTGATCAGCCTCTTTTTGGACTTTATCCTTATCAGCTTTCCAGCGGTCCTCATCCCAAATCTCCAGTCGTTCGTGAATGCCAGCGACCACCACTTTGGTATCGAGACCAGCAAACTCTCTCAGAAAATCTGGGATCAAAACCCGCCCCATAGCATCAACATCTGTTTCGACGGCGCCAGCCAACATAAACCGGTTGAACCGACGAGTGTCAGCTTGGCCCATTGAAAGACCAGCTAACTTCTCAGCCACTTTGGCCCAGGCTTTGACTGGGTAAAGCGACAAACAGTTGTCGAGACCATGCGTAATGACCACCTTCTTACCAAGCTCTTTGCGAAATTTAGCCGGCAACGCTAGGCGTTTTTTTGTATCAATAGTGTGCCGGTATTCGCCGATAAGCATAATAAGAAGATAAATTAACTAGGGTGTTGATCATTGGTGGAGCCAACGATCTCTGCCACTTTTTCCCACTACTCTCCTATTCTACTCCACTTCTTCCCACTGACCAACACCACCCCACCACTAAAACTGTTGATAACCTAAAAAGCCCCTCCGTCGAGGGGCTTTTTAGGTTATCAACTTATGATTATTCTCCTTTGGGTCTCAGGGTTGGAAAATAGATCACTTCTTTAATAGTTTGGACATCAGTTAAAAGCATCACAAGGCGGTCAATACCAATACCCCAACCACAAGCTGGTGGCATACCATACTCCATTGCTTCCAAAAAGTCTTCATCTTTTGGTTGAGCTTCATTATCCCCTTTGGCTTTATTCTTCTCCTGCTCCATAAAGCGAGCTCGTTGGTCAATAGGGTCATTAAGTTCAGAAAAACCGTTAACCAGTTCTGTCCCACCAACCAGAAGTTGGAACCGATCAATCAGTCTTGGATCATCTTCACGGCGTTTAGCCAATGGCGCAAATTCAACTGGATAATCAACCAAGAAAGTTGGTTGAATTACTTTTGGTCGACAAGCTTTTTTATAAATATGATCAATGATTTTTTCTTTTGGTAAATTTGGGTCGATACTCAAACCAAGCTTAGTCGCCTCTTTAAGTAAGTCACCTTCTGACATGTCCATCACGTTATCGAGACCAGTGTATTCTTTAATCAAATCTAGATACTTAACCACGGCGAAAGGTTCAGCAAAACTAATAGTCTGGCCATCATAAGTTAATATATCTGAACCAAAAACTTTCTGAATAACCTGTTTAAATAATTTCTCAACTCGCGCTCTTTCGGCAGTGGCATCAGAAAAAGCAGCATAGGCTTCCAGTGAAGTAAACTCTGGATTATGAGTTGGATCAATTCCCTCATTTCTAAATGAGCGTCCGATTTCGTAAATCATCGGGAAACCACCAATCATCATTTTCTTCAGATCAAGTTCTGGGGCCACCCGCAAACTAAGATCAATATCTAAGGCTTCGTGATGAGTGACAAATGGTGTAGCCGTAGCGCCACCAGCTAGTTGCTGAAGCATTGAGGTTTCTACCTCTAGGAAACCGTCACTATTTAAGAAGTTGCGAATTTCGGTAATAATTTTAGATCGAGTGATAAATCGTGTCCGGACAGTTTCATCGGTCAAAGTATCTAAATAACGTTTACGAAACCGTTCTTCCACATCTTGCAAACCAGCCCACTTATCTGGTAATGGTCGTAAAGATTTTGCTAACATCTGCCAACTAGTCACTTCTAAAGTTTTTTCACCCTGTTTGGTGGTGAATAGGGTTCCAGTCACCGCCACAAAATCACCCACATCGACAGTCGTATCAAATAATCCCAAACTATCTTCACCTAATGTGTCTTTCTTGGCTACCGCTTGAAATTTGCCAGTTCCATCAAATAAATCAAAGAAAATAAGCGCCCCTTGACCCCGACGAGCCATCAGTCGCCCTACCAATTTTACTTCAGTTTTTGCTTCACTTAACGGATCAAATTCACTACCCACCTCTTTTAAACTATGTGATCGTTCACAATGAATAGGAAAAGGGTTCTGGTTAGCCTGTTTTAAGAGTTCCAGTTTTTTTAACCGCTCGCTTCGGATGTCGTCCAGCGATGCCATTGTTTTATTATTTAACGTTTAACAAACTATATTCCACAGCCCCACTAGGAGTAGACACTTCCACACTGTCACCCTTTTTTCGGCCAATCAAAGCTGAACCAATGGGAGATAAGTGAGAAATCTTACCCAACAACATATCAGCTTCTTCAGAACCAACAATCGTTAATTCTTTTTCTTCCCCACCTTTTTTCTTAATCACCACCACCGAACCAACATCAACAGTACCGCTATGCTTGCCAGACACAATCTGGGCATTTTTTAAAATATTTTCAACTTCCTTGATTCGGTCTTCAATATCAGCTTGTCGATCTCGAGCTTCTTGATACTCAGCATTTTCTGATAAGTCACCGAGGGACTTGGCATACTCTAGATGAGCAGCAACCTCCTTACGTTCGACGGTTTTAAGATTTACTAACTCAGCTTGTAAAGCGTCATACTTCTCCTTACTTAGGTATTGAGTGTCATTATTCATGGCCAAAAGTATAGCCTATTTTGGCCAGTACGTCAAAATAGGCTATTTAAACAGTGGGTACGTCCAAGTACTCTGGAGCATAAATCTTAATGAAATCAACAAAATTGCGCATCACCCGACCAGCACCAGAAGTTACATTACGAGGCCCTTGTTCCATGACAATGGAAAATGCATAACGAGGATTATCATAAGGCCAATAGCCACTCAACCAGGAGTTAACATATTTTTTACCGGCATCAATTTCAGCACTTCCACTTTTGACTGCTAGCTTTATCTCCGAGTCTTTTAAAATCTGAGCTGTCCCATCAGTCACCGTCATTCTCATCCCCTCATGTACCACCTTAAAATCTTTCTCTTCTAAACCAAGTTGGCGAATTGGTCTAGTGGTATAGTTGTCTTGTTGTTTTAAAACAGTCGGCACTATCACGTCACCGTTGGTAGCAATAGTCGCAAAAGCTCTTAAGACTTGAAGTAAAGTCACCTGAACTCCATATTGACCAATAGCAGTATGATAAGTATCTCCGATCCGCCATTGTTCGCCTTTGAAGGTTTCCTCCTTCCATTCTGGGTTAGGGATAATTCCATCCACCTCACCACCTAAGTTAATTCCGGTCTTCTCTCCTAAACCAAACAAACGCATATATTTTTCAATATTATAAATACCCAAACCTTTCTGATCCCTAAACCCACCACCAATGATATAAAAATAAACGTTAGACGACACGGCGATAGCTTTACGCATATCAACCGACCCGTGGTCAGCGTTATCTGGGAAAATAGTCGGACGCTCTGGGTCATACGGGTTTGGCAGGGTTAACTTACCGTTAGTTTGAAAAAATTTATTTGGGCTAACAATTTTTTCTGCCAAAGCACCCATGGCCAAGATAGGCTTAACCGTTGAACCTGGAGTATAACGGCCAGAAATAGCTCGATTTAGAAAAGGATTACCAGGATCTATCCCATAACCTCTTATTTTCGCCTCATCCTTACCTTCCACAATAATGTTAGGCTCATATTCAGGATAGCTGGTCAAAGCCAAAACTTCACCGGTTTTTAAATCCATAATCACCCCAGCCCCACCTTTAAAATTTTGAGCGATGGCCAAATCTTTAATCGATTTATACAGACCTTCTTGGACCACAGCATCAACCGACAAGTTAATACTCCTGCCTGGTAAGGATTCTTTAACAACATGATCTGATTCTATCTGCCCCTTGGCATCAACTTCTTCAATTTTTAGGCCTGGTTCACCAGAGAGGTCATTATTAAAAAACTCTTCAACCCCATCACGACCAACTGGTTGTTTAGGATTATATTTGAATTCTTTTATTTGATTATCAGTGGGGTAACCAACAAAACCAAGTAAATGACCAAATCCTTCTTTAGGTAAATATTTACGACCATTATCATTCCAAATCAATTCGACCCCTTTACGATCATAAACAATTCCGCGATCAGGGAAAATAGGAGTATGATTTAATTTATTATCATCGCTTCTTTTAGCAAACTCTTGACCTCTTACCACCTGAATCACTCCTACTCTATAAGTAAAAATTAGACCAACTACCAAAAAAAATAATCCTAAAAAATATATCGCTCGTTTACTAATCGGTGATTCAATCCGACCCTCAAATTGTTGCGTGTTAAAAGACGGCAAATTACGCGAATCCAAAAATATTTCATCCGGATCAATATAATGACTCTTTTTTTGGCGTCTAAATAATCTAAAGATTGACCACATAAGAATTTACACCATAACACGAACTTTGATTTCTTCGACAACCACTATCCCCAACAACATACCTATTGTCCCCGCAAAATAATAAGGAGACCAGCCCAAAACCGGTATCCCAAAAACTAACTCCATAACAAAAAAAACTATAGCTATTTCGTAATAATAAGAAAAGATGATAAGCCCTAGACCACCCACCACTATTAATAGATATGTAGGCAAAAAATAAGCCGTCAATATTAATAGTAGACCGAAAATTAGACGATCTATTCCTTTAGTGAATAATTTCAATCCAAGATAATTCATAAATATTAATTGGTGAGGCAATGTAAATGGTTTGCAGTGGATTACGAGGGTCATTGTCTACCCCACCAACCAATCCGATCAAATATGATTCTGGGTTTTGAACTATTACCTGATCCCCTTTTTCAATCTTCAACCCTCGAGGCAACTTGGTAGTAAAATTTCCATTTCCAGCCCCGCTGACAACAGCTGGAACACTATTAGGTCCAATCACCACATTCATATCTGTCCTAGGTGATGAATAAAACTTTATTTTAGTGGTATTACTAAAAATCTGAACCACTTCGCCTAACAATAAATTTTCTTGAACGACTACCTTATCGCCCAACCTAATACTATCTGACTGGTTACGACCAATATCGACTAAAAAAGTATCATACATAGTCCGTGGTGGTCGATCAAAAACCCGAGCCACCACCGGTGCTTCTTTATTTTCGTAACGACTAGCTACTTTTTGTAAAACAGCCAACTCTGCTAATTGTAATTTATTAGCTCTGAGTTGCTCACTCTGTATTTCAACTGTTTTTTTTAAATTTTCTACCTGTAAAACCAAAGACCTCTGAGTTCTAAAAAAATTAACTGTTCTAAATAATAATCCTTGGCTTTTTTCACTAGCCACAAAAACTGGTCGAACCACAATTACAGCCACCCCAGACAAACCACGGTAAATTAGTGGACCCATAATATACAAACCGACTATCAAAACCAGAGTAATCATAATTTTGTTACTCCGTCGTGGACGATTTTGATTTTTAAAAACAGTATTTTTATCGAGGAGGTAATTCATCATCGTTGTCGATTAATAAGTCTTGATACAAGTCTAGATTCTCCAAGACAATTCCCGCCCCCCTGACCACTGCAGTATGAGGTTCTTCAACCATGTGAATTGGTAATTTTAATTCCTTTTCAAATAATTTAGCCAGACCTATCATTTCTGCCCCTCCACCAACCAACACAATTCCTTGCCTCATAATATCTGAAACTACTTCTGGTGGGGTCGACTCTAAAACCTCTTTAATAGAATCAACCAACAGGTCGATCGCCGGCATAATCGCTTCTCTGATATCACTATCAGTGATAACCACCTCTCGAGGCAACCCAGTGATTAAATCACGACCTCTGATCGTTGCTTCCATTGGTTCAACTTGTTTGATAACTGAACCAATTGCTTTTTTAACTTCCTCAGCGGTTTTCTCACCTAATAAAATTTTAAACTCATCTCTCACATAAGCACTAATATCCTGATTTAACTTTTCACCGGCAATATGTAAATTTTTAGATTTTACTACTCCACCTAAAGAAATAACCGCAATATCAGTTGTTCCACCACCAACATCCACAATCATACTACCAACTGGTTCGTAGACAGGAATTCTAATACCAATCGCTGCAGCCATAGGTTCTTCTACCACATGAACTTCCCGAGCTCCAGCATTACGAGCCGCATCACGAACCGCCCGACGCTCCACGTTAGTAACTCCTGACGGTACACCAATCACCACTCTCGGTCCCAGTAATCGCTTAGGAGTCAAAGCGGTAGCTTTTTTCATAAAATAAGCCAGCATCTCTTCAGCTACTTCGAAGTTAGAGATCACCCCATTTTCAAGTGGCCTAATCGCGGTAATGTGAGCCGGAGTCCGTCCAATCATCATACTGGCATCATTCCCAACCGCCACCACTCGACCCGTTTTTTGATTAACTGCCACAATAGAAGGCTCGTTAAGGACTATCCCTTGACCGCTAACATAAACCAAGGTGCTAGAAGTACCCAAATCAATACCAATATCACTCGAAAACATTTCATAGAGTTTTTTAAACATGAAAAATTATTTCAGACTAGCCAACAAATCAGCCTCGGATAAGTTTTTGACCTCCCCCGTCATCCTATCTTTAACCTCTAAACTACCAGCTGTAATCGTTTTTTCACTCACCACCACTCGAGTTGGTAAGCCCAACAAATCAGCATCGCCTAATTTTTCACCAGCACCAAGATCTCTGTCATCGTAAAGAACGTCTACACCTTGATCGGAAATATGTTTGTAAAGTCTTTCGGCTTCTTGTTTAACATTATCACTACCACCTAAAGAAACGAGATGGACAGTAAACGGCGCAATACTTTTTGGTAATCTCATCCCTTTATCATCGGCCAAGACTTCCACTACCGTTCCCAACAAACGACCCAGACCAATTCCATAAGAACCCATCACTACAGGATAAGAAGCTCCAGCTTCGTCTTTATACATTAAATTCATTGGCGCTGAATACTTGGTTCCCAATTTAAAAATATTACCCACCTCAATTGACTTGGCTTCGTAGCACTCTTCTTTATTAATACCCAGTTCAGCCAGTATTTCGTCCGTAAAAACCTCTTCATTGATAGCAATACCTTTTTTGTCAGAGATATAAATTTTATCCTCCCCCGCCTCACTAAGAGTCTGAAATTCATGACTATATTTAGAGAAAGAACCGCCTGAAGCAAAAGTTTTATAGGTTAAATGCCCAATACCAACCGCTTCAAAAATACGTTTATAACTATCTGCCACCTCTTCATAAAAACCATCTAAAGCTTCTTGGTCAGTATCAAAAGAGTATAAATCTTTCATTAAAAATTCACGGCCACGCATAATACCACTTTTGGCTCGTAGTTCATTACGAAACTTAGTTTGGAATTGATACACTCTTCGAGGTAAATCTCGATACGACTGAATATACTCAGCCATAATAGAAGATAATGGCTCTTCATGAGTAGTAGCTAAACCTATCTCACCCCCACTTTGTAAATTAGTTTTAAACCAAACATCAATCACCTCATCAGCCCAACGTCCACTTTTTTGCCAGACTTCAGTATTTTGCAAAGCAGTCAATTCTACTTCCTGACCACTAAGCTTATTCATCTCGGCACGAATTATATTTTCAATCTTTTTTAATGATAGAAGACCTAATGGTAAATAAGAATAGACACCCGCCATTTCTTTATGAATAAACCCAGCTCTAATCAAAAGCTTGGCATTTTTTGATACTTCATCTTTTGGGTCTTCCCGGCGAGTTTTAGTAAAGAGTTGTGATTGACGCATAGATCACCCAATCATAAACGATAAGTGACTTGGGGTCAAAATTACGTATTAACTACTTAATTTGACTTAAGGTAGATACTGTCTTGAAATTTAAAACGCCTTACAAGAGCTTAATGACATCACCCCACGTCACGTAGAGCATAAAAGAAATAAGGATAACAAAACCAATCAAATTGAGAGTGTTGGCTATTTTAGGATTAAGCGGCGAACCTTTAATGGCTTCAACTATCAAGAAGAACAGGCGGCCACCATCAAGAGCAGGAAATGGTACCAAGTTTATAACCGCTAGATTAATCGAGATAAAGGCAGTGAAAGTAACTAAATAAACCAAACCTAAAGCACGAGCATCACCCACCATTCCAGCAATTCCTACTGGTCCAACCACAGCCTCCTTAATGGGTAGACCTTGAGCAATTTTAACAACCAAATCACTTAAACCACCCACCATGGACACCACTGTTTCATAAGTCATCTGAGCACCGAACCAAGGCGCCTGATACCAACGACTATCCACAATAGCAACCTGCTCAAAGCCCAGACCAATAGCCCACTGACCAGGAATAATATCTTGAGAAGCTAAAATTTTAACTTCTTTTATCTGACCATCCTCTTTTTCTACCCCAACAACCAAGGGTCGGGAAGCCAAACGATTAATAATTGTTTTTAAGTCATCTACGGTTCTGACTGTAATTTTATCCCC
This sequence comes from Candidatus Vogelbacteria bacterium, assembly GCA_021414225.1. NCBI lineage: Bacteria > Candidatus Vogeliibacteriota > Candidatus Vogelbacteria bacterium. The sequence goes on from JAIOOX010000002.1 coordinate 309,636, forward strand.
GCTCAAGTTGCGGACATAAGCAACAATGTCTCCCGTTTTTAATTCAGCTTGCTGAGCTGGTGAGTCAGGCAGAACTCCTGAGATGACAGTTCTAGCGTCAGTAACAGGAAATTTGGTAGCTAAATCACCTGACACCGGAAAACCTAAAACAAAAGCCAGACTAAACAAAACCCAAGCTAAAATTAAGTTAAAAGTCACCCCAGCCACCAAAACACTAGCTTGTATTTTTTTTGACTGACTAGCCAAACTACGATTTTTATCTGGACCAGTTAATGAATCTTGGTTTGGATCTTCTCCAAAAATTTTTACATAACCACCAAACGGAATTAGATTAAGGGCATAAATTGTCTCACCATACTTATAAGAAAATAATTTAGGTGGAAAACCAATAGCAAACTCATCCACTCGTACCCCAGATATTTTGGCCACCAAAAAATGACCAAGTTCGTGAACGAAGATCAGAAGAGCTAAAATTAAAATAAAAATTACAATTGTCATTAGATCTCCATTATTTCTACCTCTTTCTTATCAGCCAGACCTTCTAAACCCCGATTTGCTTCATCAACTAATTTTTGAAGTTCTTCTTTTGATCGGTGTAAATCATCCTCACTAATTTCACCCTCTTTTTTCTGATTATTAAGATCGTTAGTCACTTTTTCTCGTTCTTTACGGAGAGAAACCCGGGCATCCTCCAATTTTTCACCTACCAACTTAACCAGCATTTTTCGACGTTCCTCGGTCAAATCAGGAAAAATTACTCGAATACTGGTGGAGTCTGGTGAAGTAGACACTCCAATATTACTAGCCGCAATCCCCGTCTCAATCGCCTTAATTTGACTAGCATCCCACGGCGTAATGCGAAGAGTCTTAGGATCTTCAGAGCTAATATTGGCTACGTGTTTAATCGGCATTTTACTGCCATAGGAGTCAATCATCACCGAGTCGAGCAGGGTCGGAGTTGCCCGTCCCGTCCTTAACATCGCAAATTCGCCTAGTAACCAGGTTTTAATTTCTTCAATTTGAGTTTTAAAGGGTGAAAAATTGTAAGCCATACGAAGATTATCCTAACATGTTTTCTTTATTTGGTCATTATAAAAAAAGAAAATAGGCAGGTGACCATGAGTCACCTGCCTATTAGAAACTTTTCATCCCCCTGTTAAATCCATTCGTACCAAGGCGCACGACGAACTATTCGCCGATACAACAAAGGTATAGCAATACCGGTACCAGCGATACCCATATAGATAGGTAAAGCCCAGTTAGCCAAGGTATTTTCTGGGATCGCAAAGATACCCAAAAGATACGCCAACGAAAAGGCTACCCAGGCAAACGGTCTGTCCCTCTCTGGATCTTCCCATACCCACCTAATTGTTGGCCAAACAGCAAACAAATCAGCGACCAAGGAAATATACAAAGCGTATTGGGCCAAGGTTTTATCAGACCGGACATACCACCAGAGAACCAGAGACAAGACGCAGAGAATGATACAGACCCACTCTACCTTGTCAGGCCAACTCAGTTTGCCGTGTCGCCATATCACTAAGATGGTGACCACGCTTGGATTGATGAACCCAAACAAAGCCGGCCAGGCATTAGCTTCGGCCCCCGAAGAACGGTAAGTCAAAAGCAGGGACAGGCCAATCACCGACCAAAGAATCCACCCAGTTACGTTAGGATGGATTTCCTCACGCCACACCCGATAGATATAAGGCATGACGCTCATGGCCACCAGAACTCCAGACAAGAGCCCAATCTGTTCCTTAGTCAAAACACACCTCCAATTCTTGTTTATCAACCCCAAGGTTGCGGTTAGTTTTTAGTTGGGAGAATTTATCAAAATATCCACTCAAGATAATACAACAAATACAACTAAAGTCAATATCTAAAGAATAGTGGCTAAATTTTCCATCACCAAACGAGGCACCGCCGAACGATCAGATAAGTTTCGCTTAGCTTTTATTATTTCTATAACCTCAACCTTTGGTAATCTATTTTGATTGAATCCATCTTGAACCACCGCCTCGCAATCCGTTAAAAATTTCATTAATTGACCTTTAACTCCATCTTCTTTGTAGTTAAAATTAGACTCGATCAATTCTAGGCGTTGGTGAGGATCGGCATTTAAAAAATTACTGGCCAGTGATTTATCTTCAATTTTTTGGAAATTTGTCTCAGATTTTAAAACTAGCAATCTAGATAATACTGTTGGCAACAAAATTCCCTCATGCGCGATAACTAAAATAATCTTAACGTCTGTAGCTGGTTCTTCTAAACTCTTTAACAAAGAATTCTGGGCTTCAAGATTTGCACTAACAATTCCCCAAACTGCGTATTTTATTTTTCCACCCAAAGGCCGTGTTGACTGCCAAGTTTTTACTTTATGACTATCGTCCACACTAAAGTTATCAAATAATTCACACCAGACATCAGCTGAGTTAACCGGTAATAAGGCCTTAAATTCAACTATTAGCTGACTCGGCTCCCCCACTACCGCAAAAGCATGGTGATTGGAATTTAAGATTTTTTGTAATAAAGAAATATCCATATACTTTGAGTATGAAGAAATTATAGTACGAGATCAACATTGCGCAGGTCGGCGGACCGAGCATAGCGAAAATTTAGCAAAATTTTACGCGCGTTGAACGAGTAGTGATAATTTCGAAATTTTAATGCTTAGCAATCACACTCTTCTTATAAGTTTCCAAGTGTTCCAACGCAATACCAGTCCCTTTCGCCACACAAAATAAAGCTTCGTCGGCCAAATAAGCCTTAACCCCGGTTCGACGATAAATCAACTCAGGCAAATTTCGTAACTGAGACGATCCACCAGTCATAATAATTCCCTGGTCAATAATATCAGAAGCCAGTTCTGGTGGTGTATCCTGAAAGACAGCCTTAATTGCTTTTACTATTTCCCTTAACTCTACATCAATCGCTTTTACTATTTCGTTAGTCTTTATTTCAACTCCACGTGGTAAGCCGGTCATAAAATCTCGCCCTTTGATCTGATGAACCAACTCTTCTTCCATCGGCACCGCTGACCCAATCGCAATCTTCACTTCTTCTGCTGTCTTATCACCGACACCCAAATTAAAAGTTTTCTTAATATAGTCAGCAATCGCCTGGTCAATTTTATTACCCGCATGCTTCACCGAAGTCGAAGCTACAATACCGCCCAGAGAGATGACAGCCACATCAGTGGTCCCTCCACCAATATCTACTACCATATGACCCTTAGCTTCATAAATCGGGATACCAGCTCCAATAGCGGCTAAAATTGGCTCCTTTACTACATAAGCATTACGAGCCCCAGCTTTCATCGCCGCCTCAATCACCGCCCGCCTTTCCGTTGAAGTAACTCCCGCCGGCACCGACACCATGACGTCTGGTTTCCAAATACTCCACTTTCCTAAAGCTTTACTAATATAATATTTAAGCATGGCTTCGGTTACTCGATAGTCAGCAATCACCCCATCCTTCATAGGCCGATAAGCAATAATATTATCGGGTGTTTTGCCAATCATATCCTTGGCCTCCACGCCCACTGCCACCACCTTATTATCAATCTGTGACACCGCCACTACTGATGGTTCGTTTAATACAATCCCCTTGCCAGGTAGAAAAACTAAAGTATTAGCGGTACCGAGATCGATACCGAGTTTTCTGGTAAAAAAAGCCATGATAATAAAGAGTTAGTGTTGGCGGGTAATATTGACACCCACCTTTTTTAGTCGTTCAACTATATTTTCGTAACCACGATCAATATAGTGGACATTATGGACCACAGTTTCCCCTTTAGCAATAATACCAGCCAAAACGTAAGCCAAACCCGCTCTCAGGTCAGGACTCTCCACATGTTTACCAAATAATTTAGTTTGGCCCTCAATAATCGCTCGATGAGAATCAAGAATGCGAGCATTAGCCCCCATTCGGTTTAATGTTTCTAAATATTGCAGCCGACCTTCAAAAATAGTTTCAAACATAAAACTTTGTCCCTCAGTCTGCGTCAAAAAGACAGCTAATGGTGCTTGCAAGTCAGTTGGGAAGCCTGGGTATTCATGAGTTTTTATATCCAAGGCTTTAAATTTTTTAGGTTGCACCCCTTTAACTTGCACAAAATCTTCACCAACAATTAATTTTACTCCCGCCGATCTTAAAGACAATAATAATGAATCTAGATGATCTGGTTCACAATTAGTTATTTTTAAATCTTTACCAGCTAGTGCCCCCAAGATAATAAAACTACCAGCTTCAATTCGATCGGGAATAGTTTGATAAACTTGTCCGGAACCATCCAATAAACCACCACCTTCAATTGTTAAAGTTGGTGTCCCTAAACCGTAAATTTTAGCGCCACACTGATTTAAAAATTCTCCTAAACTTTGAATCTCTGGTTCTAGGGCAGCATTTTTTATAACTGTCACCCCGGAAGCCAGAACAGAGGCCATCATCAAGGCTTCCGTACTACCCACACTAGCCACACGCAAAAAAATCTCCGCCCCATGCAAACGCTTATTTTTATTTTTAACCTTAAAAATGTATTCTTTTTCTTTTTCACTAAAGACCGCCCCCATATCAGTAAAACCTTTCAGGAAAATATCAATTGGCCGTTTACCTATCACACAACCACCAGGATGAGGAAAAGAAACTTTACCTAACCGAGCCAACAGTGGCCCAGTTAAAGCGATTGAAGCTCTAATCCTTTTTGCGATATCTGGCGATATAACATGAGTTTTAACATCTTGGGTAAACAACCGATAAGTATCATCACTTATCTTTTCAACTACCACCCCTAAATCTTCTAACAATTCCAAGATTCTCTTCACATCTTCAATGTCCGGCACATTGGAAATAGTCACTTCGTTTTTAAACAACAAAGAAGCCGCTAACACCTTCAGAACAGCGTTTTTAGCTCCACCAACCTTAATAGAACCAGCCAAGGTTCTTTGACCAGACAAACCTTTAATCTCAAAATAGTCTTGCTCATTAGCCATAGAACCCTATTGTAGGGCCTGACCTGTTTTTGAGCAAACTGTGTATATGTTTAGATCAAAATATCCTCAGACAAGACCCCTTTTGTTAAATTGATTGGTTCACTTTGGTAGACCTTAGCGTAAGCTCCATCAGGTTGGCGATGTTCAACTGTAAAGTAGTAAACCCCTGGTCGAACGAGCATGTAAAAACGACCAACAACGTCAGTCACCACATGTTTAACCTCTTGATTAATATCAGCATAGAAAGCTCGAACAATAGCAAACGGAATTGGCTCATTATTATCACGCCTTTTGACCACCACTAGACGGTGACGATAATTATAAACACCTCGACTAGCAAAAATTAAACCGTAACAAATCAAAATACCGATATTACTCCAACTTGGACTAACAAAAGTAGAAATACTTGAAAAAATTAAACCAACCCAAACAATAAGCTGAACTATTTTAACTCTCTTTGCTTCTCGAGCAGAATAAACTTTGAAGAATTCTGTTTGCCCTTTCACGAATTCATTCCAATCAAAACCAACTGGGTCTAATGGAATATTTAAATTAACCACTTCATTACCAGAGGTAATAAACGGATCACCAAAATACAAGTTATCATAAAGCTCATCTACTTGTTTACCAGCTAACAATTTTGATGGGAAAGCATAGTGAGTCTTACCGGCTTTTAAGGTATAAGTATCCGATGGAAGAAAGAGGCCGTAGCGACCGTCGATATCCGTAATCGCTGAGGATACTTCTGTTGCAGGATCTAGGTAACGATAAACACTAACATAAGCTGGATCAATTGGTCTTTTGGTCACTGCATCATAAACAGTACCCCAAGGTTTATTTTTGCGACGAAAACCAAAATAACCCAAAAATGAACCAAACCAACGCAGAATCAAGAGATAGAGATCAACAAAAGAAGTCACCTGACTAGCAATCGCCACTGTCTGAGCCACTCCCACCAACAAACCGGTCCCCACCGACACAGGCACCAAACTATTTAAAAGCAAATCCAGAGGATTAACCTTATTAACCGGAGTAACCCCAGTAACTTTCAAAGAACCAACAATTCTTTTAATAGTCTGATCTTTATAATTAATAATGTAGACAAAAATTGGATATAAACCATCTTTACCTAGAGAACCGATACTAGCCGTATATGCTGTTCTTTCAGTATTTAGTCTTAGCAAGAAAGAAAATGTCTTATTAGGATCAGTTGGGTCTGCCACAGTTACACCAATCGCCTTTAAAACTCCCGGTACTCGATCGGCTGGTAAGTAGACAGTGAGGTCTTTTTTGCCATTAACCACTACAGTTGTTCCAAAAGTAAAAAATTGTCGTGCTTCACCATCTTGAATAAAAACAAAATCTCCTAATGATAAGTTTACTAGAGCTGGATCTTCCGTGTCAGTCGAAGGAAATTGACTAAAAGGATCTACCGGTGATTCTTCTTCTGGTAATTCGTCTTCACCGTAAGTACAAGCACCGCTACTAATAGTAGCAACCGGATCATAGTTATTAGCCTCTGGGTCAAGACAACCAACAACAGGAGGAGTCGAAGTGGCATAGGTACAACTACCGTTACTAACGGTCGCTAGCGGATTATAGTTACTAGCCAGCACATCAAGACAACCGATTACTGGTGGATTATTATCAATCCCAGTACCAGGCAAGACCTCAAACGTAATCACCCCAGAAGAATAATCACCAGAGGCACTACGCACAAAAATACTATAGTAGTAAGTAGCACCCTGAGCGACATTAGTGTCCGTAAAAGATTGATTAACCCCGTCGTACAAAAGCGTCCCCTCGTTTGGAGATACCGCAATCGAGTTCAGTTTACGAACCAATCTAACCGCTTGAAAGTCGGTAAAAGTTGGGTTAGTCCAAGTTAAAACGACCCTTTTAGGGGCTGTATCATAGTAATTAGAAATAAAATTCGTCACATTTGGTACTGAGACAGATAAATAAGTACAACTACCATCATCTACAGTAGATGAGGCATTAAAATTAACAGCTACTGGATCCATACAACCATTGATTGGGTCAGTACCACCACCGCCACCATCAGTTGTACTAGCGCTAGTCACATCTAAAGTCACATTTAAAGAATCTGTGTCCGTGACAGCTAAGACAGAACTACCGATCCCCAGCAATAAAAAACAAACTAGCAAAAAAATATTTAGTTTGATCTTTATCAAAGAAAGAAATATTTTCATTAAAAAATCTAAAGAGTTACCGCTGTTGCTGTAATAATGGCCCCATATGATCCAGTCGCTAGATTTTTAGTTGCTCCCACTACCGCTTTTAATCTCAATACCGTCGCAGACCCAGCTGGATTATTAGCTGAAGCGCTAGCTGCAATCGTTTTACCAAGAGTATCAAAACCATCCCAACAACTACCACTAGTGTCTGACGATCCACTATCACAAACAGATGACCCGTCGTCTAAGAAACGATTAATGATATCGACCCCTTCAGGACTAAAACCGAATTTAGCCTCAGATGTACCAACTGAAAAAGAAAAATCGGGTGCGAGGCCAGCTGGAGTATAATCATCAAAACTATTAGCCCCTGATTTCAAAGCTGGATTCGTATCAGCTGCCACCGACAAACTATAACCACTTGGATTATTGGTCACCACCGTCCAACTAGCTGAACCATCAGAGGTACCACCACTAGCACCAACAATAGCTGGCGACATCGACACATCACTAGGTGAGCTCAAATTTAAACTAATAGTTACCCCACTAGATTCCATGGCTTGATACCCAGCATTGAGATTATAAGATGAACTCGTACTCGTTCCTGTACTAATTTCACCTAAAGTATCCTCTATTATGTAAGTACCAGAAACAGATCGAGCTCCAGCAAAATTAATACTATCTTTTTCTAGTTTGTAATTAGTACTACTCGCTACATAAGCCCAGGCCGGACCAGCTAAAACCAAGCAAACTATAAGATAGGTTGAATAAAAAATAACAACTCTCATGTTTTTAATTTTATCATAAAACGATAAATCAAACCGCCAATTAACAATATAATTATCCCTCCAATGATTAAACCCGTTAGCCAACCAAGCACTATAAACCAGACTGTTTTTTTGTCTATTATATTTTCATAACCTCTATTTAATTGCAGTTCCGCTTGGTAAATACCAGTTTTCAACTCAGGCGCCAAGACTATTTTCTGTCTAGCTGACTGAGGCAAAACAAACCAAGGCTTGATCACTATCTCTTTTGACTGCCCGCCGAACAAAGGTTTAATAGACAATAAACCATACGGATTCAAATAAGTATTACCCTTATTATTAAACAACATCGAAAATTTAATAGCCTGCGAACCAAAGTTAACGTATCTGCCCTGATTTAAACTGGCCAAAAAACCAGACTCTTGTTTTTCACCTGCCACCTTAACAAAAACCAACAAACCTAATCGGGGTTTAGTCTGGGGACTAGCAGTTACCGTTTCTAACCTAGGTGTAACCAAAACCGCTGCATGTAAACTACCAACAGGCGCCTGGTCAGGTAAAGTAATCGTTACTGGGATAGTCTTTTCTTCACCTTCAGCTAAAACAAAAGACTGCTCCGGTACAGAAAAATAATTTTTTAGAGAAAACCGACTAGTCAGTCTACCTAAAAATCTAACTCCCCCTTCTTCGGCTGGAGAGGCTTCAACATCTTCAAATGAAATATCAAAAACACTCTCTCGCCCTAAATTGTTAACAATAAAAATATCTTTACTAATCTGACCGCCTGGAATTAATTCTACTTCTATTTTTCCTGGACCTAAAGTTAGCGACGGTTCAACCGCCTGAGAGGTGTTTGGTATGAAAAAAACAACCACCAACCAAGTTGTAATGAGTATTTTTTTAATCATGTTTTAATTCGATTTAACTGGCGTCAAAACGAAAATATAATTTTCACCGGTGGTGTTATTAAAAACTGGAGTAATAATCCCAGATTGTCGTGATTTATCAAAATCAACTAACACTGGATCAGAAAAAAGATTTTTAATTTGATTCTTGATGGCTTCATCAGTAGTTGAGGCTGACGATGGAACCACCACCACCCCTTGACCACCAGAATCTTGAATTAAAACAGGTTGTCCACCACCCGTTGATTTAAAGGCTTCTGCCAGAGTCCCTTTGAGATCCGCCAACACTTCGGCTTTAATTTGTTCCCGCAAAGCCACTTCATCAATAATCGGATTGGCGGTTACTTTTTCGTCTGGACCAAAGAAAAAGTTATACCAGTTGTTAGAGATCAGGTCGACATAGTAAATTACAAAATCAAGTACCCCTACCGACCAAGACTTAATCATTGTAATAAAATCATCAAAACCAGTAGCCAACCCAGTCAGACTGCCAATGGCCGCTACTTGATTATATTCAATTGGATTATTTACTACCTCAGAAGTTATCTCGGTGGGATAAATTTGATCAACCACTGGTTTATTTAACAGACTAGTAAAACTATCAGCCAAACCAGAGGCTAAAATTTTGGGCTGGTTAAAGGTATCAGTCGACATAGTTCCAAAAGCCTCACCAACAGCTTCTACCACTTTTCCGGGGAAAATAGAGGCTATCGCTAAAACAGACAAAGCATTATCACCCACTAAACTAGAGGCCATTTTTGTTTCATCCACCAAAAAGCTAACCGGCACCGTTATCAATGAATAAGCTCGGTCACGAATAAAATCATCTGGAGCAATGTAAACATAACGAAAAGATGGTATTAAATACTGTCCTACACCCAAAATACCAAAAGCTAAAAATAGTCCAGCTAGCGGTACCAAAACATTAACAGCATGCGAGGCCGGTAGTTTGGATTTATAGTCCACCGGGATTAAGGATACTCTATTTACAATTCCTGACTCCTTTAAGACAGGCAAACTATTAGCGTCGGCTGGCGTTGTTGTCTGAGTGTCAGAAGACCCTACTTGTTTGTTAAACAGTGCTTGAGTCCAAATGTCATTTTGAGGATTAGGAGAAAAATTAGATACCATATTTAGTTATAAACAAGATAAGATTAGTATACAAAAAAAACCTTAAATCAAGAAGTGCATAAAACGCTATTTTCGGTATACTGCTTAACAAGATGAAAGTCGTCACTGTTATTCCATTATCAAAGGGTGTTTTTCGAGATCACCTCACCTATTTTACTACCGCCAACTTAACCCCGGGCGCTTTAGTTACTGTGCCAGTTAGACAAGGAGAAACGGATGCCCTGGTCGTCGAAGTCAAAGACGCTTCTAGCGTCAAATCTTCTTTAAAAAAAGAAGATTTTAGCCTCAAAAAAATCACCCAAATTAAACAAGACCATTTTTTCCAACCAGACTTTATTAAAGCCTGTCAAAAAAGTGCTAGTTATTTTTTAGCTCCGACTGGTCATATCATAAAAGAATTTACTCCAAAAATAATCTTGGAAAATTATAGTTTGATTCACAGCCAGCCCGTATTCGCCAAGTCAAACAATCTTCCAAACAATTCAAATATTATTACTGAAAAATATGCTCTTCAAGATGACAATAATGAGCGTTTAGGCTTTTACAAACGAACTATTAGAGAAGCGTTTGCTCAAAAAAAATCTGTTTTTATTTGTTTTCCTTCGTCTTTAGATATAGACCAAATAAAGTCTGAATTATCAAAAGGAATAGAAGATCACACTTTTACTCTCCACAACAAACTAACCCAAACCGACCTGATAGCTAATTGGAATAAAGCCCTGGCCAATCAGAAACCGATCGTGATTTTAGGCACCTCTTTATTCTTAGCTCTCCCCCGAGCGGATATCAAAATTTTTATTATTGACCAAGAAAGATCTCCTTACTACAAACACCTCCAACGACCTTTTATCGACGCTCGGGTATTTATTGAACACTTAGCTGAAGCGACCAACGGTAAATTAATATTAGGCGACTCCCTCCTCCGGACCGAAACAATTCACAAAATTAACGAGCATACATATTTACCAACCAGTATTATTAAACAACGAAATAAAGGCCAAGCTGAAAGTTTGGTGATTGTTCCACCTAAAAAAAACAATACTGATCCAACAGCTAATATTTTTAGTGAAGAATTATTATCAATGATTGACTACAGTATCGCCAATAACAACAGATTGGTAATTATTAGTGGTCGACGCGGTCTCTACCCTATTACTATCTGTAATGATTGCGGCACCGTCGTCACCTGCGACCAATGTACCAACCCTGTCTCTATCCATAAAACCGATGAGGGGGCTGCTTTCATGTGTCACCGTTGTGGCAGTATTAAGCCCGCTGAGGATAAATGTATTTATTGTGGTGGCTGGCGTTTAGCTCTTTTGGGTACAGGAACTGAAAAAATCGCCGAAACTATCAACCACCTCTTTCCAGCTACACCTATGTTTAAAGTTGATAGTGATAGCGTCACCCCGAAAAAAGCCAAGGAAGAAATCAAAAAGTTTCTAGCCACCAAAGGCTCAGTTTTAATAGGAACTGAAATGATTCTCCACTATCTTAAAGAACCCTTGGAATACAGCGCCCTTTTATCAATCGACTCTTTGTTCGCTATTCCTGATTTTAGAATCAATGAGAAGATTTTAAATTTAGTCATCGAAACCCACAAGTTAGCCACCAAACATTTTATTATCCAAACGAGACTGATTGACCATCAATTATTTAACCAAGCTTTGACCGGTAATCTCTCAGACTTTTTCCGCAACGAGCTAGAAGAACGTCAACTTTTAAACTATCCCCCCTTCAGCAAGCTCATTAAAGTTAGTTGTAGTGGCTCCAAACAAACCGTCCTAAATTCGATAAATCATCTAGCGACTGACTTAAAAAAATATAAACCCCTGGTGATCCCTAATTTAGAAGCCCACCACTCTCACTACCGAGCTTCGTTAATTCTAAAGTTACCGATGACGCCATTAGATCCTGACTTACTAAATATATTAAGCAGTTTACCACCAGCCTGGTTAATTGACGTTGACCCTGAGTCAATCTTGTAGTATAATAATAAGATAAATCTCATGTTACCCATTATCCAAACCGGCCATAAAACCTTACGCCAGATCGCCCAACCAGTGGACGAGTCTCTATTTGGTACCCCAAAATTGAAAAAGATTTTAGCTGATATGAGTCAGGCTTTAGCCACTTGTGATGACGGTGTCGCTCTAGCAGCCCCTCAAATTGATATCTCCTTAAGAATTTTTATTATCGCTGGCAAGATTCTACGCAAAAAAGATAGCGACCCACTCCCTAATGACAAAGTTTTTATCAATCCCAAACTAACAAAAGTTTCTCGAAAAAAATTAATCAGGGATGAAGGCTGTCTGTCTGTCCGCTGGTTATATGGCAAAACAAAACGCGCCGAAAAAGCAACAGTGGAGGCTTATGATGAAACTGGTAAAAAGTTCACTATGGGAGGCGGTAGTTTCTTTGCTCAAATCTACCAACATGAAATAGACCACCTTGATGGTATTCTTTTTATTGACCATGCCACCGATGTCGAGGAAATAAAACCAGAGAACTTATAAATATAAAAAAACAGAAAGCCCCACATGAAAGCGGAGCTTTCATGTGGGGCTGAAATTGTGTCCTACTTGCGGAACAGAAACCAAGCGCAGTTGTGGTCGAAGTCAATCGTCGGGCGCAGACCCACTACGCGACGCCCGATGGACCAGAAAAAGAAACGATATCTACCCCACCAGACAAAGCAAGCCTTACGCCTGCCTCCGAAGATGCAGTCAGTTGTAGCCACCAAGTATAAAGGATTCTGGCCCAGCGTCCGCTCGAGGCCAGGGTACTGCTCGCCAATCGCGAAAACTTCGCGCGGAACCGTCATCTTCAGGCCGACGCTCTGGGCCCAGACCAAAGCTCTGTCCCAGCTACCACAACCTGGCAGGAAGTTCAAGATGATATAGTCCCCTTGGATTTCTTCTGTACTGGTAGGTAAATAGAGGTCACCAACCTTTTGAACTTCACCGTTAATCCGTTTGTGGGGTAAAAAACCAGCACTGATCGCTTCCTTCCAGTCACGCCCGTGATTAACACGACAATGAAGGTTAACGATACGAGCACCTTCGGGAGCCACAATCGTGTTTTCATTAGCATTAGTCATGTCAGTAACCCTTCCGTTATTGTTGATTCTTTTTCAGGACAACTTAAGTTTTTGGTTGCTGATTGACCACTACAATAGTAGTCACAGCGAGAAATGACTTATTCCCATAAGCCACTTTTCGCTATGACTACATGCAAGTATTGATACTATCAAAGAACCACCTTATATCTATATTATACACCTACTAGGTAAGTTTGTCAAGTAGTGCTGAAAGACTACTTAAAATGCTATATTTTACAATATGAACTTCACCTTTTTTGGAACTGACGAATTTAGCGTTAAAGCTTTAAACACATTGAAACAGCGTGGCTTTTTGCCGAGTCTAATCATAACTACACCAGACAAACCACAAGGGCGAAAAATGGTTTTAACTCCCCCGCCGGTTAAAGTGTGGGCCTCCGAAAATAATATTGATTTTATGCAGCCACCTAAATTAAAAGATTTCCAATTCCCTAATGGTGATTGGGATGTCTTCATCGTAGCTTCTTATGGCAAAATTATTCCCCAAACTATTTTAGATACTCCTAAATTTGGGACACTCAATATCCACCCCTCACTTCTACCTAAGTTTCGCGGGGCTACGCCCTTGGAATCAGCTATTTTATCTGACGACACGGAAACCGGTGTAACCATTATCATTCTAGATGCCGAAATGGACCATGGACCCATTGTCGCTCAAACTAAAACTCTATTATCTAATAAATTTTATGTAGAACTCCGGGATGAATTGGCTGAAACTGGTGCCAATCTAGTGGCTAATATTTTGCCTGATTTTATAACTGGCCAAATTATTCCTACCGATCAAGATCACACTCAAGCAACTTTCACCAAAAAAATCACCAAAGAAGACGGGCTGATCAATTTGAATGATGACCCAATTACAAACTTCCACAAAATTCGCGCTTTCACTCCGTGGCCGAGTGCTTATTTCTTTGATACTAGAGATGGAAAAAATGTTCGTACTATAATCAAAAAGGCCCACCTCGATGGTGAGTCCTTAGTCGTTGACCGGGTTGTACCTGAAGGTAAATCCGAGATGAATTGGAAAAGCTGAAAACTTGACTTTAATCAACCAAAAAGCAAGAATTAATTTACCTTTGGTTCCCAGCCGCCAGAGCAGTTAGTATCGAGAGAGAAAGTCTTTCTCTCTGTGCTAGAGGTATAACCTCTCGTTGCGCACATGATTGGCGCCGAAGCAAAAGCCTTCTAGTATCTGAGAGTATCGGCATCTAGAGATCAACGTTGCCGAAAAAGGTTGGTTTGTCCAGGAGTCACAGAGATGTGGCACCTGGGCATTTTTATACACAGAACTTTCCTGTGTGGAAGAAAAACAAAGTCTCGCCAGTAATTTTGTAATATTGTGCAGACGGTCAGCCGAGCATGGCAATTTACAAACAAGCAAATATGCGCATTCCAAAATTATTGGCGAGACGAAGTTTTACTTTATCTCAATCTTTTCAATCTTCACATCCTCAAGCGGATGATCATTTTCATTAGTTTTGACAGCAATAATTTTATTAACGACATCCATACCGGCAACAACTTTGCCAAACACGGTGTGTTTAGGATTCAAAAAACTATTATCGGCCACGTTTATAAAGAACTGAGAACCATTGGTATTTGGTCCAGCATTAGCCATAGAGATCGTTCCTATCGCATTACTATTCGTTGGTCCAATCTCGTCAGCAAATTTGTAACCTGGACCACCAGTGCCATGGATACCCCAATTCTTTGGCTCGGCTTTGGTCAACGGATCCCCACCCTGGACCATAAAGTTAGGGATCACTCGGTGAAATAGTGTGCCATCATAAAAACCAGCTTGGGCTAGCTTCAAAAAATTAGCTACTGTATTTGGAGTTTTGTCGGCAAATAATTCCAATTTTATTACTCCCACACTTGTGGTCATAGTCACCACTGGTTGAGAATTAGTTTGAGCACCCGCCGACATTGTTTGACTCTGATTATCAGGCACACTCGGTGTTGATGATGAAAATAAATCTGTCATGTTAATAGTTGAAGTAGCTATAGTATTAATAGTAACCGGTTTAGTTTGAGTTATAAAAACACCCAAACCAAGCACCACTAGGACTGTGGCGACAATCGCCCAAAGAGTATAATTATTCATGTCTAATTAGATTTCCAACCTTTAATTAAATTCTTAATAGCCCGCCCGCCCTTACGAAACAAAGTAATCTTTTTATTAGCCTCACTGCTTAGAGTCTCAATCAAGGCGTCTTTAACCATATCGATCGCGGCATACATATCTTCATCAGTCACCTCTTCTCGTACCAGTTTAGTACCAGCTCTAGTGAGATTTATTTCAGCTCGGAAAATATCACCTGATTTATGGTGGTTGGAGACCTTGCTAATCTCCACCTCGGCAATCGCGCTAGCATCATTAGGATTAACAAACTTTTCTAAATAGCCCACTTTATTTTCCACATACTGACGTAAAGCCCCAGTCAACTCCATTCCTGTCGCCTTGATATTTAAACGCATAATAAGATATTAATTAGGCTAATAAATAACGACTTTTTATTTCTCTCTTACATTATAACCCCGACTTAGTCAGTTTCAAACCTTGACCTCTAACATCTTATTTGGTCTATGGTGACCAGAGATGATTTTGACTTGTTTCGGTAAAACTTGATAGTACTCAGCCACCATAACCACAACTCTTAGGTTGGCTAGGTTATTTTCAGCTGGCTCTTTAACCGACAAAACTAGACTATCCGGTTGGAGGATAGCTAGTTTTTGTCGATGAGACCCTGGTATAACTTTAACCTTAACAAACAAAGTGTTAGATAGTTTCAATCACCATCATGTTAGTACCGATGGCTTTAGCGAAAGGCATACCGCCCGCTATAACAATTGCATCCCCTTTCGAGGCAATTTTATATTTTAGAGCAAAAGTACGCACAAACTTAAGTACTTCATCCAAGTTTTTGAATTTAGGAATAACTACCGGCACCACTCCGTAAGATAATGACAACTGGTTCAGGGGTCGAGCATTAGGACTAAGAGCTAAAATATTATGACTTGGTCGATGACGAGAAATCATCCGAGCGGTGAAGCCGGAGTTAGTCAAAGCCACAATAAACTTAGCTTTAGCATGATAAGCAGCTTCAACTACGGCATCAGAGACAATGTCAGTTACCCCATGATCAATATCATTAGCGAAACGTCCACCATCCAACTCCGGTTCTATTCTCTTGGCAATAGTAGCCATCATCGCCACTGATTCAACAGGGTAATCACCTAGCGTGGTTTCTTCAGACAACATAATCGCATCAGTGCCATCAAAGATAGCATTAGCCACGTCTGACACTTCTGCTCTAGTTGGGATTGGTGATTTAATCATTGACTCCAACATTTGAGTAGCTGTTATAACTGGTTTACCCGCTTCATGACATTTACGGATCATCATTTTTTGAGCCAAAGGTACGTCCTCAGCTGGAATCTCAATTGCTAGGTCACCCCGAGCGACCATCACCCCATCAGCCAACCGAATAATTTCGTCTATATTTTCCAGAGCTTCTGGTGTTTCAATCTTAGCAATGATTTTGGCGTCACACTTTCGCTTGTTTAGAATATTTCTCAATTCAGTAATGTCAGCCGGACGACGCACGAAAGACAAAGCAATAAAATCAACCTTATGTTTAATACCAAACTCTAAATCTTTTCGATCTTTCTCAGTAATTGAACTTATCGACAAATAAGCTCCCGGTAAGTTTACCCCCCGACGAGCCTTCATGTCGCCACCTACTAGCACTTTACAAATAATATCATTACCCTTAATGTCTGTAATTTGTAGTTTTTTCTTACCATCATGCAGTAAAATCATCCCTCCAACTTTCACCTCTTTAGGTAAAAGTGGATAATTTACATACACCTTTTTATCATTACCAACAATCTTGTCAGTCGTTAAAGTGAAAGTTTGCCCAGGCTTTAGATTAATAGACTCGGTATCAAATTCTCCAATTCTAATCTTGGGACCACCCAAGTCTTGAAGAATCGCTACCGGCATACCCAACTTATCAGA
Organism: Candidatus Vogelbacteria bacterium; assembly: GCA_021414225.1. Taxonomy (NCBI): domain Bacteria; phylum Candidatus Vogeliibacteriota; species Candidatus Vogelbacteria bacterium. Next base: position 326,773 of record JAIOOX010000002.1, read on the forward strand.
CACCTTGCGAACTATTTTAACTTTAGGCTCGTGTTCAGCAAAATCACCGTGAGAAAAGTTTAACCGAGCCACATTCAAACCAGCTTTCACCAATTCAGTCATAACCTTCTCATTAGAAGTCACCGGACCAATCGTTGCTACAATTTTAGTTTTTTTAGTAAACATAGATATATTTGAACAAAAAAATATTGCCTAAAGGCAGTTGTTAATGAAAGTGATTATACAGAATAAGCTTATAAATTACAATCTAAACAACAAAGACCGCTCTCTAGATAATTAGGAGCGGTCTTTGTTTTAAAACTTGAAGTTAAGTTTTGGAGATTTATCTGATCTGATAGCGAGCATTCACCCTAACCACTATTTCTTGAGAGCCAGCTTGGATCGATGGCGCTTGAATGTTCATCACCTTAGCCTCTGACATGGCGGAACCCATAGCATATGGATAAGGGCTATTAGTCATTTCATCAACAGACAAAAGTGAACCCAAACCAAAACCACCCGCTTCGGCTACCAACTTAGCCTGAGTTCCAGCTTCTTTAATAGCTAAACCACGAGCCTCGCTTTCTAATTTTTTAATATCATCAACAGTAAATTGCAAACCAGAAACAGAGTTAGCGCCCTGAGTTACTACTCCAGCCAAAATATCGCCCACTTTATCAAACTTCCGAACTTTGACTTCGATAGTTTGATTAATTTCATAACCAATAATCTGTGCTGGCGGACACAGCTCCCCCATTCCACAATTATAGCCTTGGTAACGAGGGTTGATGGAGTAATTAGTGGTTTTAATATCTTTTTCATCAACACCCGATTCTTTCAAAAAATCAATAGCTTTATTTACTTTAGTCGAGTTGTCAGCCTGCAATTTAGCGACATCTTTACCTCCTTGGGTAATCAAACCAAAACTAAAGTTAGCCACATCGGGCACCACCACCACCTTACCTTCACCCGTCACCCCAAAACTACGATAAGAAGTCGGACCAACAGATGACGAGTAAGCTCGAGCATAAATAAGTACCGCATAAGCCCCCACCACGAGCGCTAAAATACTGACAACTGTAAAAACTTTCTTCAACTGTTCTTGTGAGTAGACCATGTAATTAATAGTATTTATTAAGCTAATATTTGTCTATATTAGCTTAAATTGACCCTAAAGACCAGGGTGTAAGATTAGACCACAAACCACAATATAATCAAACCAACAGCAATCCGGTACCAACCAAACCAAGAAAAACTATGTCGCCCCACAAAATTAAGAAACCACTTTACTGACGCAATACTCACCACAAAGGAAGCTATAAAACCAAAAAGTAACACTTCCCACTCCCCAACCGAAAACCCCTCACCAGATTTTAGTAAGTCATAAGCTGTCGCTGACATCATGGTCGGAATAGCTAAAAGAAAAGAAAATTCCATTATTGTTTGACGAGATAAACGCAACGACATACCACTAATAATAGTCGCCCCCGATCGTGACACCCCTGGAATCATAGCTAAAGCCTGACAAGCACCCAAAATGACAGCTTGCTTAAAAGAAATATCTTCAACTTGTTTGGTATCAGTCCCTCTTTCTTCATACCAAGCTTCGAATAATAAAATTACAACACCACCAATAAAGAGCGACCAACCAACTATCAATAGTCCATCAGTTAAAAATTGTTTAAATAAAGAATAACCCAAGAAACCAATGATCGCTGTCGGAATAAAAGCGGCAATAACTTTATAAATAATAGCGGGTTGCAAAATCAGTCTGCGAGCATACAAACAGACGATCGCTAAAATAGCCCCTAGTTGAATAGTAATAACAAAACTCGATAAAAAAGCTGACCACTCTAGATTAAGAATCTTACTCGCCACCAGTAAGTGCCCAGTCGAAGACACTGGGATAAATTCAGTTAAACCTTCCACAACCGCTAAAATAAAAGCATCAACAAAAGTCATTTTTATTTTAAATCAATCCTAATAACTTGATCATCGTTAGTCTTGAAAGTGTTCTGACCGTCACGATTATTAGTCCAAGCATACAAAATATCACCCAAACTAAGCATTCCTCCCCAACGACCATAACCACTAAGAACAGTACCAAAATCAACCGGCGACGAAGTGGCGGAAAGATACCGGTTCAAGTCGAAAGCAATCAATGCTCGTCCAGCGGCCATCGACATTACCAACGAACTAGAAGCTGAGCTCGCGGAGATCACCCCTAAACCAGTTGGACCCCAAGTTTTGGTTCCACTACAAATGATTGGATCACTAAAACGACCGTCGCCCGACAAGCAACCACCAGCAACCGGCCAACCGTAATTAGACCCAGGAGTCAGCCGGTTAACCTCGTCGTTGTTATTAGTGCCAACCTCAGAAACTAAGCCAGTAACAGATTGATTTGTTTTAGTCCAAGTTATGCCGGTCGGCTGACGCAGACCAGAAGCATAAATAAAGGATCCTTTGTTTGGATTATCGGCGGGTACCTGACCTTTGTTGGTTACTCGTAAAATTTTCCCAGCTAAGGATTGATTATCTTGAGCTAAAATAGCTCTACCGACATCACCGACTAAAACCCATAAGTTATTATCTGGACCGAACGCGATCGTGCCGCCGTTATTCGTATAACCAGCTGGTATACGATCAATTACAATTTGGTCATTAACAAAAACTAATGGAGTAAAAATTTTATCTAACTTAGTAGAGGTGGCTGCACTGGAACTAGCCACCCGATCTATTTCAGACACTAAATCATAACTAACTACTTTGTTAAATAATTCACCACCTTGACTATGATAGGTATAGAAAAGATAAATTTTACGGTTAGTAACAAAATCAGGATCTAAAGCTATTCCCAACAATCCTGCCTCACCCACCGAGTCAACATCGGTTAGGGTAAAAATATCATTCACTTTATCATCCAAACCAACCAACTTAACAACTCCTCTTTTCTCAATAATAAGCAACCGCCCATCAGGTATAACAGCCACCCCTTTTGGCCCAACCAAGCCCTGAGCTTTAACTGTTAGTTGATCAATTTTCACCGAAGTAGAAGAACTAGAGATTGGTTGACTGAAGAAATCAGACTTCAAAAGACCCTCCGTCACAAGCTCACCATCTGTTGAAGTTGCCACCAATTCAATTTTACCAGTTGATGAAATACGATAATTAGTTTGAGTTTTAGAAAACCAAGTATACAACGCAAAAGAAAACCAGAGTAAACTAGCCAAAACTAGAAAAACAATAATTACAATAATCGCCTTGTTACTCATAGTTATAAGTCAATTTACAAGATAAAACTGAAAACTACAACAAAACCAAAGATTAGTAGTCCCTGCAAACTTATTCCAAAAACCGGTGAACCTTCAATCCGACGTTTAGAGTGAACAAATTTATGAAACCGTTGTAACAAGTTAATTGCCTTGTTTGGAAAATGACTATAAATAAAGTGAAAAAAATCTGGGAACACAGCCACCAATAAACCTAACCAGCCAACCCAAGACAACTCCTGTCCTAAAATCTTAAAGGCCACCAGACTCAATCCTACCCCAATAATAAAATCAATTCCCACCTTCAAACAATCACTAATAAAACTAACCCCATACGAAAACTTCCAAGTCATCGAATCATTATAATCACCACTAACAGAGTGAAGTTGATAGTCCCAATGTGGAATAGCATCTAAAACAAAATGGCTTAGAAAAGCAATTGGTATAGCCAAAAAAGGATTCCAAGCCAAGCTTTGAGCCACTAAAGAACCAACCACACCATGAGTTGCTAAAGTCATATTTTATTCTAAATTTTCTTCTATTAAATTAGTAATCTGACCATCAACCAGTTTAATAGTGAAGACCTTACCGGTATAAACCGGCTGATCAACCAATAAAGACTGCAGATCCGATACTGACTTAACTTCAGGTTGATCAATAAGGGACACCTCTGCATCAGTCGACAAATTTATTCTCTGGATTGATGAAAAATCCCTAGCTCCAGACTGATCGTCTATTGACTCATCAAGGGAAGCACTAACCTCATCAACAACTGCGTAATAAGTTAAATTTTCTCTATCAATACTTCTCAGATAAACAACCCTCTCATCTGTAAAGTCTATTTGATTACTACTTGGTATCAATAAATAAGACACAATAATTACCATCAAAAAAACAAACCCTAACAATGACCACCTGTGTCTTAATGATAAATGTTTAAGAAAATTCATATTTTATTTAGCCAAACGACCTAAAAAGACGTTAACTAAAGACAAGACCAAACTAAAGGCTAAAGCCCACCAGAAGTTGGTCACCGTAAAGCCAGGTACAATAACACCAGCAAACATGATCAGTAAGGCATTCAAAACAAAAGTAAATAAACCCAAAGTGATTAGATTAATAGGTAAAGTTAAAATTAGCAAAACCGGCCTAACAAAAACATTTATCACCCCTAACACCACCACCAAAACTAGAGCTACCCAAAAATTAGCCACAGACACTCCTTGTAAAACATAAGCTGTCACCACGATTGCCAGTGCTGATATCAACCAGTTAGTAAAAATTTTCATAGGTGACTTAAGTATAACAAATTATAAATACTAATCTAACGACTATACAAACCAATCAACACAGCATAATCGAGAACGTGACCTTCAGCAGCTTTGTTAAAATCATTAATACTCACACCTATTGGTAAATTTAAATCAGACACATCTAAAGCCAACAACTTGAAAAAATAGCGATGGGCTCCTGACTGAGGGCACGGTCCACCATAGCCAACTTTTCCAAAACTATTTTTACCCTGAACAGCTCCTTCAGGCACTTTCCCCTCCTCAATGATTTGATCAACAGGTTTAATGTTCCAAACTAACCAATGAACAAAATTTTTTGTTGGCGAATCTGGATCATCCACCACCAATGCTAAACTTCTAGTATTCGCCGGTACATTAGCTATTACTAGGGCAGGACTACTATCGGACCCGTCACAAGTATAACGTAATGGGATCAGACCGGTATGATTAAAAACGGAACTAGTTAAAGAAATCATAAGCAATAAGACTAAGAAATTAATTATTAACCATTGACTGAATTAACCTAACTATAATACAAAGCTCTGAGTAAAAGAACAATCAATCCGGTTATTTAAATTAGGAACCCACCAATTTCAGAAACCTTGCCTTTAGTATTTGATGTGATAATTTGTAATATAGAAGGGGGGCAAAACTATGAAAGAGATCAGCCTATTTGCCATTATTTTGACTGGAATCAGTATGATTCCTCCACCACCACGCGGTCTTGTTTCTGACGAAAAAAGACTGAGACCAGTTACTCCAAAGAGGATAAGGCCGGTTGTTGAAATTCTTGGAACTAACCCACCCAATGACGGCCAGTACGACCGTCTCGGGCGTCAAAAGGGTCGAACTAAGAAGGGTGACAGCCAATGACTTGTCACCAAACCCAGTACGGGTGTCGTCGCCTTAGGCGACGACACCCGTATTTTTTCCACTAATTAAATTTGCTATACTTGCCATCATGATCAATCTTGAAGGATTAAATATTCTAAGCCTCCTAGTCACCGCCTCCTTTTTATGGCGAACTCTTATTACCGTCGGCATCATCTCACTCCTAGCTCTTGTTTTTATTTGGCGCCATCGACTAAAAATTTATAACCAACAACCTATCACTCATTTAGAAATTCTATCTTTAGTCCTTCTAATTATCTTAATCTTAGCCAACACTTTGATTGTTTTTAAATATGCTCAACTTTTATAAAAAACTACCTAGTTTGGTCTATATCGAATCAGCTGTAGTCGGCTTAATAATGATTAGCCCTCTTTTCTGCTTACTTATTTTCCTTACCAAACATAACTCAATCGTCCTATCTACCAAAACCTGGCTCCTTCTTTTTTTCTTTTATCTTAACTTTTTGATTCTCTTATTACCTTTAGTTTATAGCTTAATTGCAGAAATAATTCACAACCTCAAGCAGAAAAAAATACACCCCCAGTCAGAGACCGCGAGTGTATCTTTTGAAAATCAAATTTAAAACTAACTACATTGTTCCTTCTTCGTCTGCAGACTCTTCAGCATCAGTATCAGTTTCCACTTCAACTGGATCACCGTTTTCATCCACCTCTTTTACTTCATCGATTTCGTCCATGGTTTTGATATTTTATAAGTTTAAATAATATTGGACGACCTTGGTGCCAGGAGTATATCAACCCCTTTTCAGCTAGGCAATATGCAAACTGGGCATATCTTGTGGTATAATTAACTAACCTTTATGACCCTTCAAAGAACTAGTACCCACGAACAATTAAATACCCAAAACGTCACCAACCTCCACCCTAATATTTGGGGTGATTTTACTAACCTCAAAGGCAGTGTAGCCAAAATTTACGGTGACGTCAGTCTCCACCGCATCTCAGGTGATACCAGCCGGATCAGTGGCAGTATTGCTGGTGTTTTTGGTCAGACTGACAAAATATTAGGCGACTTATCAAACATCCGTGGTGACGTAACAAATCTACAGGGTGATGTTTCCAACATATCAGGAGATGCTTCTAGCGTAATCGGTAATGTTAGCCGACTTAGAGGCGACGTCACAAACATTCGCGGCAACGTGTCTGATTTAAATGGCCAAGTGACAGATTTAATCGGCGACGTTTCCAACATTAAAGGTGAAGTAACTAATATCTCCGGCAACGTCAGTAACTTACGCGGCAATGTTAGTCGTTTAATTGGTAATGTCTCTGGTTTGATCGGTGATGTCTCTGGCCTTGAAGGTAATGCTACCGGTGTTGAAGGTGAGGCAACTGGACTGAATGGCGAAATCAATCAGATTTTAAAATAGAAAAAATCAAATCAAATTATTGACAGCTAAGTAAGTAGCGACAATCGCTGCGGTTTCCCCTCTTAGAATATTTTGACCTAGTGATTTTATTTCCCAACCAGCCTGCCTGGCTTCTATTATCTCTTCATTAGTAAAACCACCCTCCGGACCAACTAAAATAGCTATTTTTTTATTTTTATCTCCAGCTCTTATTTCTGAACTATCGCCTTGTTTATCAAATATTATCTTGTGATCAAAACTAGACACGGAAAGAACTTCAGACCAAGTGGTGATCGAGTTTAAAGTTGGGACTACCACTCGTCCAGATTGTTCAGCTGCTTCTTTAATAATTTTATTCAATCTTTCCTCATTTAAACCAAGCTTGACTGTCCTGGTGGTTAAGACCGGAATAATTTGACTAACACCTATTTCAGTCGCCTTTTGACAAACTAATTCGAAGTTTTCTTTTTTCAAGACCGCACAACACAAAAACACCTGATTGCTATCACCAGAATCAACTGTCTTCACTTCTCCAACCTCAACTAATATTTTATTACCTTGATAAGACACAATGGTTGCTTGAGCTTCTTGACCTTGTCCATCAGTCAGTAAAATTAGCGCTCCAACTTCTAGTCTTAAAACATTTTTCCATTGATTGTACAGTTCCAAATCATCCAACTTAACTTGACCAGAACTTAAACTACCAACAATAAACCGATGTAATTTCATACTGTCTAAACTACTGCCTTAGTTTTTCCAATTTTACCCAATTCGGTTTTGACTTTTTCTAACAATTCTTCATGCACCCGCAAGGCCTGAGAAGCTAGATCACGGATCACTTCGTCTGTCTTACCCTCACCAACCCCTAACACCAAACCCCAATGAACGATCGCCGCTCCTTGAAAAAAACCAAACCATTCCAGTAGTTCTGATTGATTGTCCCACTGTTCAGCTACATATAGATCTCTCATCGCCCTTAGTTTTTGACCAGTACTTTCAGCTTTAGTGGTCACAATTTCCGTCACAGCGTAAGCATCCGCCAGAGCTAAAACTTTCTTTTCATCTTCTTCCAAAGTAGTAATCGTCTTTCCTACTTCTAAGATCGGACTCAAGGCATTACGGCCTTTAACTAAGGTTTCTATCCCTACCCTTGAAAAAGCGAGGACCTCACCTAGTTTTTTGGCTGAAAATTCGTTTAACATCATAATCTTACAAAGGTGGTTAATATTCTAATAACTCCATTATATCATAACGACTTTTTAAGATAACTATCACTACTAAAACCGTAAAAGCAGTCACAATAAATTATTCCTTTATAAATTTTTTACTTTTTAAAAAAATTTGTGTATAACTTTGCAGACTTTTACCTCAAACAAGAATATAATAATGAGTAATAAAAAGTTTTAGAACTTTGCTTAAATAAATTTTATTAATTAAAAAAATATTACTATGTCTCGCCCAAAAAAAGTTTCTCCAGTTAAATTACCTCTCAAAAAAATAGCTCCTATTATTTTACTGATAGTTATTTTTTTAGTTTTATTGATCAGCGTCAAAGCTCTTAGCACTCTCTCTGGTGGTTCTATGATCAGCACCCCCGGCTTTAGAGGTGAATCAACTGTCTCTTCCAAAGGAATCATGATGGACTTATCTTCATCCCCTAGCATGGCAGCTGATTCAGTGATAACCAGTCCAGAGATGGGCTCTACTCTCCCTCGACAAAAAATTATTAACGGTTCACTATCACTCTTTGTCGACAACGTTGAATCAACTATCGACAACATTAAAACTATCGCCGACACTTCTAACGGTTTTACCAGTCAGTCTAGTATTTATGAATCTGACAATCACACGATTGTTGGCTCTATTACAGTTAGAATTCCAGTTGATCAGTTTGACGTCACTGTAATGGAGATCAAAGAGTTGGCAGTAAAAATCGAGCGTGAATCAACTGGCAGTGATGATGTGACTGATCAAGTTTTTGATACTGACACCCGTATTAAAAATTTAGAAGCTTTGGAAACCCAGTACCGCGACATTCTCAAGAAAGCCACCAAGATTGAAGATATCCTTCAGGTTACCAATCAACTAAACATTGTTCGCCAACAAATCGAAAGCCTGGAGACTCAACTTAAATATTTGAGCCAGTCCACTGATATGGCTACTATTTCTGTCGATCTTAAAGCAGTTGCCGACGTTCAAGTTTTTGGTCTAACTTGGAAACCTCTTATCATTGTCAAACAGGCTTTACGCGATATGGTGGCAGGGATTATTAACTACCTAGAAACCATTATTCGGGTGATTCTTTACTTACCAGTCCTTATTATTTGGTTAACCACTTTCGGCCTTATCATTCTAGGTCTATACAAAGCCAGCCTGCTAATTTATAAAAAGATAAGGAAATAATAACGGTTAACAACCCTTATAAAAATACCCCTGATTGAATCAGGGGTATTTTTATTTTAGATTATTTTATTGACGTCAGTATCTACTATAACTCCATCCGATAACGTAATAGTTCGGTGACCAATCTCCGCATATTCTGGTTCGTGGGTCACCATCACAATAGTCTGACCAGCTTTGTTTAAATCTATGAAAGTTTGCATGATCACTTCCGACGTTTCCGAGTCTAGGTTGGCGGTCGGCTCATCAGCAAACATGATCTTAGGAGCATGAGCTAAGGCTCGAGCAATTGATACTCTTTGTTGCTCACCACCAGACATTTGGCTAGGCAAATTATCCAACCGATGGCCCATTTGGACTCGCTCAAGAGCCACCGCCGCTTTAGCATGAGCTTGAAATTGGTCGAGGCCTTGCATAAGCAAAGGCAACATGACATTTTCTACCGCTGACAAGTCAGGTAAAATAGCATAGTCTTGAAAAATATAACCCAACTTATTCAATCTAAATTGAATCCTCTCTACTCGATCAAGTTCGGCAGTGTTTATTCCATCCAAGAAAACCGCCCCAGAAGTAGGATGATCCAACAATCCCAACTGATACAGTAAAGTACTCTTACCAGAACCAGATCGGCCGGTAATAGTCACAAACTCACCCTCACTAACTTCAAAATCTAATCCTTTGAGCACTTTGAAATCAGCTTCACCGTTGTGATAACTTTTTACTAATTTTTCTGCTTTAATCATAGACATATTATTTTATCTACCTAAAATCGCATCAAGGGTATTGCGTCTAATAATCATCCGCGCTGGAATAAAACCGGCAATGACTGTCGTCACTAACAACAACAACACTCTAATCGAGGTACCACCTAGTGGGGCAACTAAAATTCCATCAGAAAATGGGAAGTTAATCGGATGAGCTGCTACAAATGGTTGTAATAAACCATACAAAATAACTAAGCCAACAGCTGACCCAACCACAGCATAGAAAATTGATTGCAAAATATAAGAGATCTCAATTGCCTGACTAGAAATCCCAATCCCCTTCATAATCCCAATATATTTTCGCCGGGTAATCGCGTTAACAAAAATAACAATAAAAATAGTAATTGAAGCCACCACCAAGCTAATTGAACCGAGGAAATTGCCTAATAACTGAAAAGTACTGGATATCTGACGGAAAAATTCACCTTGGGATTCTTGCCAAGTTTGAACTCTAGCAAATTCTCCCAAACCACCTTGTTGTAAAATAACTTTTACTTCCAGAGGGTCGACATTGGGTTTCAATTTGATCGCGATCTCTCCCACATTGTAATCAGTCCGCCCAAGCATCCCCCGCAATTGACTATCAACAAAATAAACTCGGCCACCCACATCATCAATCTTGCTTTTGACCACTCCTTTAATCGTCACTTCTCTAGTCTGACCATTAACCTTAATTCTAATCTTATCACCAAGACCAACATTAGATAGACTCAAAAATTCAGGCCCCGTAAAATACTTGGCTAATAACCGCGAACCAACCAACACCTGATCGAAATCTTGATCAGTTAAATACTCTCCTTCCACCAACAACGATTTTAAGTTCGTAGTCTCATCTTCCATTGTTGGGTTGATACCCGTGATATTAGAACCAGTATTATCCACCGCATCTATCTCGCGACTCTTAGTCTGATAGTTGGCTTCAACCGTCCCACCCTTCAAATAACGAGCTGTCAGAGATTCAACTTGAGGTAAACTCTTCGCTCGATTGATAAAGTCTGTACTACGCTCAATATAGTCCTTGTCTTCGTTACTAATAATTAAAATATCACCTGAGTATTGAGCTCGAAAAGCCCGACTAGAACCTTCTATCAAACCAACCAAAATACCAGTCACTACTACCAAATTAAGAAAAGTCAGCGTCATCACAAACGTAATCAACACTGTCGTCCACTTACTGGAACGCTTAAGCTGTCGTATAGCTAAAAACCAACCAACTCGGACTGATATAAAAAAATGATTGAAGCGTTGAAGCATTAATCAGATTGTATCAGAAATGCTTATTTTGAGCCATTTCAATACACTTGACTTAAATAGACAAATATGTTATTATTAGAGGTAGAAAGGAACCCAATAACTATGAGCGACAAATATTCCCGGTCGGGTGGAAAATACACCGGCAACCACACGACCTTAAGCCCTCTTGCCGCCACGGTTTGTGATATCGCCAACAAGTGTGATGTCGTAACCAAAATATCCCCCGGTTTTCTGAAGGCTGGCCTACGTTCAGTCAACGGCCAAAGGCGGGTCAAGATCACCGACAAAAATGGGGGGGGTGTTATTGTCTATCAGGGACAATACCTCTCACCAAGAAGTCATTATCTACTCGAGCGATTTACAGTTAGCCAAACTGCACATTGCCCAAGAATGTCGCAACGAAAAAATAAACATTGGCTTCAAAGATTAATTCCCGCCCACTGAAAACTAACTCGCTTAGTCTGTCACGAGGCGGGTTTGTTGTTTTTAAATTATTGAACTAAAACCCGACCAGTCATTTGAACTGGTTGAGTAATGTTGAGTAGTCTTAAAATAGTCGGAGCAATATCCGCGAGCGACCCTTCATTTTCCGCCAAGATAAATTTAATATTAGTGTCAGTTATAATTACTGGCACTGGATTACAGGTATGGGAAGTGTGGCGTTCACCGGTTTGTTCATCAATATTTACTTCCGCGTTACCGTGATCAGCGGTGATAAAAGCTACCCCACCTTTTTGATCTAAAGCCTCAATAATTCGCCCCAACTGTTTGTCTGTTTCCTCCACCGCTTCCACAATCGCTGGCACGTTAGCGGTATGACCCACCATATCCGGATTAGCAATGTTGATGAAAATAAAATCCGTTCCTTTATTTATTTGTTCAATCGCTTTATTAGCAATCCCCTCCGCTTGCATTTTGGGTGCCAAGTCGTGAGTTAAAACATCTTTGCGACTAGGTAACATAATATCTTCCTCGCCTTGATAGGGATCATTTTTACCGCCGTTTAAAAAGTAAGTCGCGTGGGGGAATTTTTCGGTTTCAGCAATATGAGCTTGAGTCAAACCCGCTTTCGAAATTTGCTCGGCCATTGTTGTTTCAATGTTAGATTGCCTGAAAGCCACCTGACAAACAAGGGTTGGTTCATACTCCGTCATAGTCACAAACAAAATATTAGCTTGGAGTGCTTTTTCCGCAATTTTATGAGAAATCATCCGAGCCCGATCAGGTCGGAAGTTGAAAAAGAAAACACCGTCATTTTCTTTCAGTTTATGCATTTCTCCTTTCTCGTCGGTAAAAACAATCGGCTCCAACTTTTCATCCACCAAACCCTGACTATAGAGCTCTTCCAAATAAATTGACGGTTGTTTCAAATGACAAATATTACCTTTACACTCAAAAATAGCATCTGTTGCCTTCTCGACTCGGTCCCAATTGTTATCACGGTCCATGGCGTACAACCGACCAGACAAAGTGGCAATAAAACCGACCCCCGTATAAGCAATCACCTCCTCAAGTTCTTTTAAATATTTAGCCGCTGATTGCGGAGCTGTATCTCGTCCATCAGTAAAAACATGGATCGCTACATTTTGGACCCCTGCTTCTTTGGCGGCTTGCAGAAAAGCAATCAAGTGGTCTTTGTGACTATGCACTCCCCCGTCAGACACCAAGCCTTGAATATGTAAAACGGAGTTATTTTTTTTGACGTGATCAAAAAGGGCCCGGAAAGCTGGATTTTTACCAAACTCGCCAGACTGAATCGCTTTTTTAATCTTAACCAAGTCAGTATCCATCACCGCCCCAGCGCCGATCGTCATGTGACCCACTTCGGAGTTACCCATTTGCCCCTCAGGTAGTCCCACTGCTTCACCAGACGCACACAACAAGGTGTGTGGGTATTTATCCCAATAAGCGTCAAAATTAGGCGTCTTGGCTTCGGCAATCGCGTTATCTTTTAATTCCTCTCTGTAACCCCAACCATCAAGGACGATCAAGACTACTGGTTTTTTAGTATTTAGTGATTCCATAATTCAAATATTGTACTACAGACACCAGAGATAAGAAAACCCCTCACTGGAGGGGTTTTCTGTGGTTTCAAATTTAATTAGTTAAGAGCTCCTTTCCCTGGGAACACGGCCTTGCCACCCAACTCTTCCTCAATTCTAAGCAGTTGGTTGTACTTAGCTGTTCGTTCACTACGGCACAGTGACCCAGTCTTGATCTGGCCAGTACCCAAGCCCACCACAAAATCAGAGATAGTTGTGTCTTCAGTCTCACCAGAGCGGTGAGATACGACCGCGGTAAAGCCGGCCGCTTTCGCCATATTGATCGCATCAATGGTTTCAGACACGGTCCCAATCTGGTTTAGTTTAATCAAAATTGAATTACCAGCTTTTTCATCTATTCCCTTTTTCAAACGTTCGATATTGGTCACAAACAAGTCATCGCCGACAATCTGTAATTTATCACCCAATTTAGCTGTCTTAAGTTTATAACCTTCCCAATCATCTTCATGTAAACCATCTTCGATTGAAACAATTGGATACTTAGCTACCCAGCCAGCATACCAATCCACCATCTCTTCTGAAGTCAAAATTCGACCTTCAGTTTTCAAATTATATTTTCCATCTTCATAAAGTTCTGACGCGGCTCCATCGATCGCCAACGAAATGTCGTGACCAGGGGTATAACCCGCTTTCATGATCGCCTCCAAAATAATTTCAATCGCCGCTTCGTTACTAGGCAAACTTGGTGCATAACCACCTTCATCGCCGACTGAAGTATTTAATTTTTTAGCAATCAAAATTTTCTTCAAAGCATGAAAAACTTCCGCCCCATAGCGTAGCGCTTCTTTAAATGACGGGGCTCCCAACGGCATAATCATAAACTCTTGTAAATCAGTTGAATTCTCGGCGTGTTTGCCACCGTTTAAAATATTCATCATTGGGACCGGTAACTTGATGTCAGTATTACCAGCAATATCAGCAAAATATTGATAGAGGGGTTTCCCTTCACTTTTAGCTTTGGCATGAGAAAAAGCTAATGAAATACCTAAAATAGCATTAGCACCTAGACGTCCTTTGTTCGCCGTACCATCTAGAGCGATCATGGCGTCGTCTAAACTTTTTTGATCAAATTCTTTACCAACCAGATTAGTAGCTAATTCATTATTAACATTACCTACTGCTTGCTCTACCCCCTTACCACCATAACGAGTTCCAGCATCTCGCAACTCCACCGCCTCATGACTCCCGGTTGAGGCTCCAGACGGTACCGCGGCTCGGCCAAAAGAACCATCAGCTAAAGTTAAATCAACTTCAACGGTCGGGTTACCACGAGAGTCTAATATTTCACGGGCTTTAATTTTAGTGATGGTAGGCATAGGTTTGTATTTTTTATTTTGATAATTTTTTGATTAAATATGTGACGCCCTTCACTTTACCAAAAAAGTAAACAGGAGTACAATCTGGAATGCTCACTTAACCAACTAAACTAACTTTATGTCAACAACTATGTCTGTTTTTCTCCGTCGTTTTCAAAGCAATTGGAAATCTGGTTTGACTGTCGCTCTAGTCTCAATCCCCCTATCTATCTCCTTAGCCATCGCCTCTGGAGCTACTCCGATCATGGGTATTATCACCGCTGTTTGGGCGGGACTCATTGCCTCTTTTTTTGGTGGCAGTAATTTTAATATTGTTGGTCCAGCTGGTGCCCTGTCTGGTATTTTAGCCGCTTATGCTCTAGTCCATGGCTACACCACTTTACCGTTAGTGGCCATCGCCGCTGGAGTTATGATTTTAATCGCCTACGCTTTTAGACTAGAGCGTTTTATCGCTTTTGTACCTGGTAGTACTATCCACGGCTTCACTTTAGGGGTTGGTATTATTATTGCCCTCAACCAACTAAACTTTGCTTTTGGTTTATCTGGTTTACCTAAACATGAAGAATTTATTAAAAACGTCTGGGAAACATTAACTCATCTTGGTCAGTCATCTCTGCCCACCTACGGCGTTTTTGCTTTGTTTTTTATTGCCCTCTTCTTACTTCTAAAACTAACCCCGAAAATTCCTGGGGCTTTGACTGTGGCCCCTTTAGGTATTTTATTTGGCTATTTAACTACGATTGGAATAATCGATATTCCTCTTGAAACTATTGGTAGTAAGTTCGGCGATATTAAAGCCACTTTAATCTCCCTTCCAGACTTATCATTCAATTCCACCATCTTGATTAGTGCTGGCGCTGTCGCTTTTGTAGCTATTTTAGAAACTATGCTCTCAGCCAAAATCGCCGATGGTATGACCAAGACCACTTACAACGACCGTAAGGAAATGGTGGGCCTTGGTTTGGCCAACATCGCTTCTGGTGTCACTGGTGGACTACCAGCAACTGGTGTTTTAGTCAGAACGGCTATCAACATTAAAGCTGGCGCCAATCATAAAACTTCTCAAGGTTTAAATGCTATTTTTGTTGGTCTGATTTCCTTGATCTTGTTCCCTTACTTCAAGTTCCTACCAATGGCCGTGATCGGAGCCATGCTAATCTTCTCCGCTATTCGAATGGTGGAAAGTGAGCACTTTGTTCGTTTTTACCGTCACGATCGTAGAGGTTTCTGGATCGCTATGGCAGTAGCCGCTATTACTGTTTACAAAGATCCAACTTTTGGTCTATTATTCGGAACCACCATCTCCCTCTTATTATTAGTTGAAAAGTTGTCTCGAGGACAATTTGATCTGAAAGTTAATACCCCGGCCGATGGTCTAGTTTCTTCGGTCTCTGGTGAACAATTAACCAAAGAAGAAAGCTTGGGTGAGACCAATCATGTTTTGGTTTACTCTATCAAAGGTCAGCTAGCTTATATCAATAGCCAAGCCCACTTATCACGTTTCCAAAATGGTTTAAATGGTTATCAAGCTGTCATTCTTCGTCTCCGAGAATTAAATTTTATCGACATCGATGGCGTGGACGCTATTGATGACTTAATAGAGTTAATCGAGCAAAAAGGTAAACAAGTAGCTATCACCGGCGCCAACAATTTTGTAGCCAAGTTATTAGCTGAAGGTTCTGAACATTTCTCTCGCTTAACTCAGGCTGGCCTAGTGTTCGAAAAAACTGAACAAGCCTTAAAACAATTCGGAGTTAAAATTCAATAACAACTACAAATAAAAACTTAAATCCCACCCCCTCTTGCCGAGGGGGTGGGATTTGTTCTACAATATTAACTTCCTGGAATCACCCAGGAAAAACAGGGAGAGAGTTTTACATGGGTATCTTTGAGACAAAATGTCCCGGCTGTAACCGGACATACTCAGAAGCTGGAAATCATCCGGATGTGCCTCAGCTTTGCCGAGAATGCGGTGAAGTGGCCCAATCACACGCCGAGTCCCTTGGCGAGCCCTGGCCCAAACCCGATCACACTCTGCACAAGAAATGCTTCACGTGTAGCAAGGTAGAGGTGGCAGACGAGGTCTGGCGAGTACTTGATGCTGCAGAGCGGATCAGCCGGATCTTGTACCCCGTCTATGCCTGCCCGGACTGCAGGGAGAGGATCCATACCAGGAAAACCCCACTGCAAATGCCAGGAGCGGCAGAAGAGGCAGAAACGGTGGGTGTCTAGAACCCCCACAGACCCTCTCGACCCTTATAGCCAGGAGCCGGACCACAGTGTCCGCGCCCTGGCTTTATTTTTTACTCCAAAATAATTTTAATCGAACAAGCTAATCAAGTATTTATCAATCTCTCGCTGATCTAAATCATAGAAATTTTTCTTTTCCGAATACAACATCCTCGCCAAATCAACTCCCACAAACCGCCAGTGCCATGGTTCGTATTTATAATAAGTATTACCTTTAGGATAAGACAGAACAAAACCATACTTGTGAGCGTTTTCAACCAACCAGATATAAGCTGAATCTTTTTCAAAACCAACCAAACCAGGACCAGTTTTGATTGTCGTAAAATCAACCGTCGTTCCTAGTTGATGCTCCGAGTAACCCTGGTCGGCCGAAAACTGGTTAGCTGTCCCCGCTCCATAAATTATTTTATATTGAGACTTCAAAGAAGCCTGGGTGGCAAAAGATCGATAAGCAGAAACAATTTGTAGTTTTACACCATCATCTTCAGCTGACTCTAGTAAACGATTCAAATATGAAGCTACTTGAGTTTGAATTTGAAGTGGAGTTTTTTTATTTAATAGATAATCTTCATCTATATCAACCAAATTAGCTGGAACATAGTGTTCATTCAAGAAATAAACTTTTGAATACTTTTCTAGTAACTGCTTATCTGTTTGGCTTAGTTTTTCCAGGGTACCAACCGTACTACTAATATCACTAACCTTTTTACCAAAATCTTCGACCGTCACTTGAGCTGTCCGTAAAGCTTCTCCTAATTTATAGTTACTGTCAGTGGTGGTTGCCAAAGATAACTCTAATCGATTGATCACTTGTCTCTGGAGAACGTTTTGTTTATCCAACAAAAGATATTGATAAGACCCATAAGCAAAAACTCCTCCGACCACTATCATTGAGATCAAAGTGAACCAGAAACTGCCCGTTTTCAATTCATCTAGAATATCTTTCATGGACATGATTGTAGCACAAAAAACTATTAGACAAACTCCCCCAGTCTAATCATTAAACTTAGGAACAATTAGTCGTTCAGTTTGTGATAATAAATGTACGATACTGCTAAAACCGCCAAGACTCCCAATGGGAAGAAGGTTATTCCAGTAAATCCATCCACCACCGCGAGACTAACAAAAGCAGCAATAAAATCAAAAGCAAAACCAGCATAAGCCCACTCTTTCACCCGTTTTGGTATTTGGGGAATGATTAAAGCCAAAGACCCTAGAACTTTAAAGACCGCCAACATTGTTCCAAAATAAACCGGATAACCAAGATGGGTAATCCCTTGAACTGCCATCTCACTTTGTGAGGTCAGGGCTGTCATCACCCCTTCAAACAAAAATATCGCCCCCGTCGTCACCCAAAAAATTATTTTATCTTTTTTCATAATTTTAAATTAGCTACTTAATACTATGTTATTTTTTTTGTTAATGATAAAAACCAACAATCCCATTCTATCACCTTAGATTTATTAGGAATACCAATAAAAGCATCTCGTCTCTTAACTTAAAAACGACCCCATTCAGAATACATCAACTCCCAGAGCTATTCTCTATATTAAACAAAGGGTGCTACCATGACTAGTAATACATGCTTAGGAGACTTATTCAAACCCCTTTATCCATCTATATTGCTTTGGCTGTGCTATTTATTGGCGTCCAAATCATAACTCTAATTATCCTAGGTCAACCTTTTCTGTGCTCATGTGGTTTGAAGTTGTGGGAAGGAGCAGTCTACTCTATCGGCAACTCTCAGCAAATAACCGACTGGTATACCTTTTCTCATATTATTCACGGTTTTATTTTTTACCTGTTCTTTTGGATTTTGTTTCCTCGGATGGCCGCGCCACAAAGACTACTGCTGGCCATCGGCTTGGAAATTGGCTGGGAAATACTAGAGAACACCCCATGGGTAATCAATCTGTATCGTGAGCAAGCATTGGCTCAAGGTTATATGGGCGACAGTATTATTAACTCAGTCAGTGACACCTTAGCCATGATAACTGGCTTTGTTTTAGCTTGGCGATTACCTGTCCGAGTCACTGTTACTCTGGCTCTAATTATGGAAATTTTTACTGGCTACTTTATTCGAGACGGTCTCACTCTTAATATTATTAACTTTATCCATCACTTTGAGTTTATAGAAAACTGGCAAGGTCGTATTGAATAAATATGACCCAAGACAAAATCACCAGCCTTCCTAATTGGCCACTCTATAAAGTCCTTGGTCAAATAACCATCCTCTGGTCCGGCGCTAATATTGGTTATTACTGGCTTCTGCCTCTCTTTGGTTATCAGTTGAGCTACAACTCCACCCCCATAATAATAGCCTTATACTTCCTCATCTTCGCCGTGATTAGTATCTTTCTTTTTTGGGATTTATTTAGTAGTTGGGTCGAACCCGACTATCACATCTGGCTATACATACTATTAAGTCTCGGTTTTAGCGCCACCATTTCAGTTCTTTTATACGGATTTTCTTTTTTGCCCGTCTTACAAGGTTTTAGATTTCCTCCCTATACAGATATTTTATTTGCTACACCTTGGTACTTTCTTCCTAAAGCAACCGACATCTTACTTCAACAAGTACTCATCACCGCTCTAATACTGGCTTTTCATTTCCGGTTCGAGTGTCTTAAAAAAGTAGCAGTGGGTTATATTCTCATTTTTGGTGGCGCTCATATTATTTTATTTATTCTCAACAGCTCCCCCACTCCCTACGCCATATTTATGACCCTAGGTTCTATAGTTTCTGGATTATTTTTCCCTTACTTATTAATACGAGTCAGGGGTGGATTTGTTTATAACTATGTAATCCACTTTTCTTTTTACCTTATTCTGGCTACCACCCTTCATCTCTTACCTCCACCTGGTTACGGCAATTAATTTTGAACAGATTAGTCTAATAAAAATCTTTAGCTTGGAATAATACTCGAAAGAGAATCCTATTCACTAGGAGAAAATTCAATTAGCCACTCAATACCATATTTATCTCTGAACATACCCGCATATGATCCCCAAGGACTATCTCCCATAGGTCCTTCTATTTCTCCTCCAATAGATAGACCGTCGAATAATCTCCCCGCTTCTTCTTTACTTTCTGCACTTATAACAATTTTACTTCGGTTTTCCCGTTCATTTACTTTCCCCATAAAATCTGGAACGTCATTTCCAACCAACACATTGCCCGTACTGATAGGTAAGGCAATATACATAATTTTATTTTCCTCGTTTTCCGGTACAGGGAACTCAGCACTCGCCAAATCTTTGAAACGAACAATTTTGGTAAATTCTCCACCAAAGACTGATTTGTAAAAGGTAAAAGCTTCTTCGGCGTTGCCATTGAAGTTAATCCAAGGATTTATTGTTGTCATACTTTAAGGCTATCAAATTACTTTCATTTAATAAAGTGGTTTCTATTTACCCCTGGTTGGATAGGTTCAGAACTTTGGATTGGATGAGGGTTAAAAGAGAAGTTGAAGAACTTATCCTATAATTTGTTTTGCGATAACCCTAGACATAACCAGTATTTCTCCTATTGAACCTCCTCCTAAACGGCCCTTTCCATGCATACCATAAGCACATTCACCGAGGGCGTACATATTTTTTACTTTCGTTTCTCCTCGTTTATTTATACGGATACCCCCTAGAACAAAATGGGGTTCAATATCAAGTTCTATTCTCTGTTTTCCATTTACGGCATACCTCTTGGCTGTTTTTTGATATTCTTTACAAATATCGTCGAACCGATGGTGAGCGTTATGAGCCCTCACTAAGTCGTGCGTTAGTTTAAGTCTTTTATTTTTCTCATCAATAAAATCAAAACTATACAAATTATCACTAGGGATGCATACCCCTTTAGAGTAAAACGGGTGCCTCATTACTAAATCTTGATACATAACAGTACACCCAGCCGCCCTAACAATCTCAAACATATTGTTTTGCACTCTTTCATCAACAAATTTATCTGATAATCTTGCTCTTAGCCCACCAAAACAAAAAACAATTTTCTGGCAATGAATAACACCCTGAGATGTCACAACTTCTACATACTTACGACTTTTTTTAACGGAAATAACCTCGGCATAAATTCGACTGAAATCAGACTCTTTTTTTATTTTATTAAGCAGTAACTTGGGGTTGCTAACCTTTGCACCCAGATAAGAAGGTTCCATTTTTGTTAGGTGACTCAAATAAGTAAGTTCGTCATCAATATTGTTTACAAATATACTAACTAATTGCTTGTTACTTTTGCCGTAACTAGCCAAACTCATCGATTCTTTTAATGACGTCTGTTTTACTCCTCGTGACCTGATATTAAAGTAGGATTTATCACTAACCGTTTTCATATCAGGGGCAACAATTAGAAAATCATGTTTACCACCCACAATAAGATGGTGAGCCAAATAAAGACCAGAAAACCCAGCACCCACAATAACAATATCTGTTGTTTTAATTTTTTCCATATTATTTTAATTAATGATTTTAATTTTTAATAAAAAAACTGCCCACAGGCAGTTTTTTTATTAATGTCAGAGATAAGTTTTTACTTACACATTAGAAAATAACCGCCTATTACGCCAAGCAGTCCACCAAAAAGTATTTTTCTTGTATGTATAATTCATATTTTGAGTGTAAATAATTGAAATAAAAAAGTCAATCCTATTTAACAAGGTCGGTTACACTTACCCTTTACAACTAAGACTAAATATGATATAGTTAATCAGGAATAAAAACCGACCTAGCAATAGGTCACACCGGGCTAAGCCCAAGAAAGGACGTTCCCATGTTCCGCAAGCTCTTTGTTATGTGTCTTATCTGTCTATCGGGAGTGGCTCCAGCCGACGATTGCTTGTTTGGCGGAAGTCACTCGGCCGACACCAACGGCGACCGCCGGATCAACTTGCCAGAAGTGTTACGGGTCATCCAGATCTACAACAGCCAAGGGAGTGCCTACCACACCAAGGTCGGCACCGAAGACGGTTTTGCTCCTGGCGAATGCGACCAAGGCTATAATTCGATCACGGTGCCGTACGGCGGCTCGGTCACCCTCAACCCAACAACGGTGGGTGCTACGGTACAGCCCTACAACTGGTACGCAGCCTTGGGTTTTGGCTACTGGATTTCTAGCCAAACCCCGAGTCTGACACTTACCAATTGTACTC
Source organism: Candidatus Vogelbacteria bacterium (assembly GCA_021414225.1). Lineage (NCBI taxonomy): Bacteria > Candidatus Vogeliibacteriota > Candidatus Vogelbacteria bacterium. The sequence goes on from JAIOOX010000002.1 coordinate 348,780, forward strand.
CGGTAAACACTGGAGCGTACTTCTACCGGTCAACCAGTGGTGAGTATTTCTTCGTTAAGGTCACTGGGGTGGCCGACTTACAGTTGATCGCCTACCCCAACAACGGTCCCTGGCTCGCGGTAGCCTTCAGCCTAAACGGGTTGAGCCTTGGCCAGTTACTGGCTTCCCCACTTCAAGATGGCGAAGTGGTAATCGGCCTCAAAGTCATTATTGAGGTTGGTGACAAGTGCTTCACGGATGTGGGGGTATTCAATTACCAACCACTGCTGACCGGGATTTACGAGGCCAACGTCGTGAGTTTCGACGGCGAAGGGGTGCTTGATTGTTCGGGCCAGCCGGCTACGAACATTGACTTCACTAATCTGCCGACAGGCACAACGGTCAGTTTTCAGTTGGCGGTAAAGAGGTCAGATCTGCCAGACACCTATCAGCACTTTGTCGACATCCGGCCCGAGAACACGTTCTTGAGCCTGAACCAGACACAGGCCTTGGTCTCTACCGGAACCGGTAGCTGGCTGTACAAGTAACAGTCAAAATCGCTATAACACACCTTACCCCGCCGCTTCATTCAGAAGTGGCGGGGTTGAATTTTTTAAATATAGATCAATAATAAAAATTATAACTAAGCCTCTAATACAAAAAAATCACCAAAAACTTGGGTGATTTTTTCTACTCACTCCCCTGGTTGGATAGGTTTAGAACAGTGGAGTGGTCAGTAATTAAAAAAATCTAAATAATATATCTTTACATTTACCTAATTTGAATTAATATCTACTATTAATGATAACTTCGGACAAAGAACGACAAGCTCCAACTAAAACTTTAGAAGCGGAACCTTCTCATTTAGCCCGCTATCAATTTGCGCTAAAATTTATAAAAAATGAAGACATTATATTAGATACTCCATGCGGAAGTGGTTACGGTTCAAATTTATTATCCACTAAAGCAAAAATGGTTACGGGAATAGATATTCATCCTGGAGCAATTCAACACGCTAAAGAGTTTTTTCACAATGATAAAATAGATTTTTTTGTGGCTGATATGCAAAATCTAGAAATTCATTTTCCAGACAGTAAAAAATTTAATCTAATTGTTAGTTTTGAAGGAATTGAACATATAAAAGACCAAACTAAATTTTTAAGTAGCGCTTCTAAACTTATAAATAAAGATGGGTACTTAATCATTTCTACCCCTCGAAAACCACATGGAAGTCCATACCACACCGTAGAATTTTCTTTAGAGAGTTTTAGGGATATATTGTCAAAAAGTTTTGTTATAGAAAAAATGTTTGGTCAGATATATACGGATATATTTGATATGGAAGAAAGAAAAGAAAATCCCGAAGATTATCACAGATTTAATTTTATTGCTCTTTGTAAAGCAAAGTAAAGTATTGCTCCCCTGGTTGGATAGGTTTAGAACTTTGGATTGAATGAGGGTTAAAAATGAATTAACTTGTCTAAATTTAACACTCTACCCATTGTCCATCTAAAAAATTGACTACGGAAGTTCCTCCAACACAGTCGCCATTTTCATAATAAGCTACCTGGATGGTTGTAACCAAACTGGAAGCTTCTTGGTACTGACCTTTTCTGGTATACCTATATTCTGTTACTTCTCCATCTGATGCCCCAGGTACTTCAACTTCCCACAGATAAATACCTTGTTCATCTTCAAGACAACGAGTAGTTTTATACTCTCCCTCTATATGTCTTCCAAAAACAGCTGATATTTCATCTTGGTTTGGAATGGATTCTAGACTTCCCTGTTCATAGTTTTCTTTCATATAAATAATTCTAGCACAAAATAGTTAAAATTTAGTTACTTATAAAAACAAAAGCCGCCCAACGAGTCGGGAGACTTTCGTGGACGGACATACCTCAAACTTAGAAACTGATAACATCTCCGACGATGATTACACCATCGGTCAGAATGCGGGCCCGAAGACCCCCTCTGCCCTGGAAAGCAGTTTCGAATCCAGGCTTCTTCGCCAAAGCTGAAGGTCGATTGCACGGAGTGCAGAGTTCTACTCCGAGCATCCTGACATCTCCGACCGAGAACTCTTGGCCGACCAGAGTGTTTAGATCAACCCTTTCGGTTAGAATATTGCGACGGGTATCTTCTGGAGAAAAAGGAATCTCGACTTCCTTGTTTGCTTCTGCAATTGCCTCGACAGCTATCAGAGAAACATCACGAAAGGTTTCGCCTACTCTGTGTTTTGAGAAAGCTCCCCTTCCGTCTTTGTACCGATCGCCCTCCAACCCGCGACCCGTAATGGCATTAACTGCTTGCACAGATACCATTGGTTGCCCTTTATCAGAGGCAACATATATTGCTCTCACATTTGGCATGATTTACCCCTTTCGTAGGACTAAGGTTTCGGTTTCAATTATGTACTACACTAATAGTATTTCTAGCAGAAAATTTAAGAAAAAGAAAACTGTATAATTCTAATACTTTACTTTGCTTTACAAAAGCTCCCCTGGTTGGATAGGTTTAGAACAATAAACTGGACGAAGATTGAGGAAGAATTAAGTATTTTGAGTTTGGTAGAAAAAACTCCGTACCCTCAGGGGCGCGGAGTTGCTTAGAGCACATCTTGTTTCTTGTATTTTTGCAAACTTTGTTTAAGTCTTCCTCTCGCTGTTTTAAGTTGCTGACTAACAGCCGATGAGGATGATCGGCCATACATAGCAACGATCTGTTCCTGATTCAAACCCTCGAGATAGTACCAAACCAGCAATTGTCGATGAATCGGTTTTAAATCTTCTAAGGCTCGCCTGACGATATCCCTCCTTTCTTCCCTTAATATTTGGGCTATGGGATCATGCGTCTGATCATCTTTTACAACTTCAGACAGAGGCGACAACTCTTCTTCGTGTTGTTTTCCGCCTAAGTGTGCATTTAGAGACAGAATTCCGACATGGGATTTCCCTATCTTTTCCTCTACCCGCTCCAGGGTTAGACCCATCGCTTCAGCCATTTCATTGAGCGTTGGACGCCTCAATAATTTATGGCTGAGCTGAACTTCTACCTTATCCAGATCTTTCCTGTGACTACGCTGAGTGCGCATACTTAACACCAAACCTGGTCGTAAACAGTCGTACATAGCCCCCAGAACATGCCGATAGCAAAAAGTTTTGAAAGTAGCCTTCGATTTTTTACTATCAAAACAATCCGCTGATTCAATCAGGGCTTCAAGCCCAGCTGAATAGAAATCTTCAAACCGCAGATGAAGTGGCAACTTTTCACACACTTTAAGAGCCAGAGACCGCACAAAGTCGATCTGGCTGAGAATCAGGACTTCTCGCTCGCTCATGGCCAAACCTCCTTTAAGTTAAGGGCCTTTCTATATTTCAGAATAGTCTTAAGGAAGAGACATTGTCAAATTTAGTTTAGTATAAAAACAAAAACCGCCCCCCAACGGTTTCCGTGGTGGACGGCAAATTACTTCTCAAGTTTAGAAAACCCTCCCTGGCCGAGCAAGATCCAGACCCAGAAATTTGTCAGTCTGCCTGGCGCCATTTCAGAGACATCATCGGTAATCGCCTGGCTACGCTTTTCCAGAGATTCGCGACGTGTTGGATAATCATTGGCGAAGATCAGAATTTCCAAAGGTCGCTTCACAACATCAAAACGGCCAATGTCCATGAAGCGAAGTTCAATATCTTCCGGAGTAAGAGCACCCTCAGGAACCGAAAGATGTTGGGCGATAATGACTGGTAACTTCTGACGGAGAAGCAGCAGTAGTCCATCGCTGATTTTTGACGGATCTCTGGTAACAAACGCTACGGGCATATTCCACCTCCTTTCCGAAGGTTGTTGTTCTGAACATATTACTAACAGAAATTCAGGTAAAAGAAAAACCGCCTCCTCAACGCGGGTTTCCTTGTTGAGGGGCGGTACGTGTAGCGATTGAATGAAAAAGGTTCAGTTCGTGACGGTCGCTGCGACTTCCGCTGGCTCCTGGTCTGTGATCTGGAGCTGGACACTCTTGGCAACACGGCACTGCTGATCGATCCCGAACGCAACAGACTTCGCTGTCCAGGCCTCGATAATAGCCTGATGCCCCTTCGGCACCTTGGTTGCCTCGATGAGCTGCCCAAGAACTATCATTTCACCAACCGATGAAGCACTGTTGATTGCATCCACGATAGACTCGTGGAAAGGCTTATGATCACTCGGCAAGGGACCTCCTTTTAGCCATGGTTGTATGGCTTTTTCTGTACTGATTACTAACACAAATTTATGTATTCGTCAAGTATAGCTTACCGGAACAAAAAAAACACTTTACTTTGCTTTACAAAAGCTCCCCTGGTTGGATAGGTTCAGAACAGTGAATTGGAAAGAAGTTGAAAATGAATTAAATAGATTTAGTTTTGTATAAAAAGAAAAACCGCCCAACCTGAAACTGCATTGGGCAGTCTTCTGGCCTGGCGGCACAACATTGAATCCAACTTCACTTCGGCAACCTCTGCTTAACATCATCGGGCATGGCGGCGCGAACTTTTGTCCGTAACGTGGCAGCACCCGTACAGATGTCTCCCAACTCACTGACAAGGCCAACGTTGTTTCCGAGGTTCCGACCCGCAAGAGCCTTTCTCAGACGTTCAGGAGCAATCTGTTCTGTGAGGAACTTCATGTCCGCAATAATCCGAGCAATACGGGTCGTAACCAGTTCAATGTCGTCCGATGGCCGACGATCTCGCCCCCGTGCAGCCCTCTTTACTTCTCCGCCGCGGGCCTCGACTTCCGTGTAGGAGCGACGAATGATTTCCCTGGCTTCATCAGCTCGCTTTCCCTTGATTCTCGGCACCAAGCTGAGTTGTTCCTCTTTAGGGAGACGAGACAACTCAGAGGCCACCGAGATCGGCAAACGTTGATCCCGCGGAGTGTTGGGCTGGAATTTCTGCTGGAGTTCGTACGGTAAGTCAAGCAGTTCGAGATATTTCTTGAGCGTTTGTTCGCCGATCCCCAACCGTCGCACGATTTCTGGCCACTTCATGTCGTATTCGGTGAGGAACCGTTGTACAACCTTGGCAATTTCCATTTCCGTATGGGGTTCGCGGTGGAAGTTAGCGGTCGCAGAGGCCAGGTAGTGTTCCTTGGCATCCTTGACAGAGATCACTATTGCTTTGAGCAAAATCTTGACCTCTTTAGCAGACTTCCAACGACGCTCTCCGTCAACCAGAAAATACTCGATGCCTTTGTTCCTCTTTCCGTAGGCGGCACAGACAATGATGGGATCTTTCTGTCCATCCGTCTTCATTGAATTACCGAGATTTTGGAGTGCCACAAGGCCGAAGTGTTTCCGAGGTTGATCGGGGAAGTGATCGATCACACTTGGATCAATCTCCCAGATCACACCAACTTGTTTTGGTTTGGCCATAAGCCAGAACCCTCCCTTGATACTGTTAAGTAGTTGCGTCAATGAGCTGAGAAATTCGGCTCTGCATTAAAAACTGCCAGATTTATGGAATAAAAGCAAGCGCAAAAAATTATCAAATCTAAGTCTGAATACTTTACTTTGCTTTACAAAAGCTCCCCTGGTTGGATAGGTTTAGAACAGTGGACTGGAGGAAGGTTAAGTTAGATACAGAAAAATTTAGTTTTATATAAAACAACAAACCCGCCTCGCGACGACGATTCAGGTTCGTTGTCGGGGCGGGATTAAAATAACAGGAGACACCAGATGCTTCCAAATATTCCCCATTGTTCGGTACCACATTCAGAACACGTGTGTGCTTCGGTGTTGTTTACACAATTATCACTATGTTCCCAAATGTTTCCGCACTTTGGACATTTGTGCTTATGAGTCCGAGACGGATCCATTCTTTCGTCACCAGGACTAGCACAATCTCTCACATTCGCCATTTGACCTCCCTCCTTTCGTAGGGTTTTGGTTTCAGTTGAATAGTTTTTCTGATTTAATTACTAACACGGATATAGGTATCAGTCAATACTGACATAACGCAACAACTTTACTTTGCTTTACAAAAGCTCCGCGACCAGGGCTCGAACCTGGGACATCCTCGTTAACAGCGAGGCGCTCTACCGACTGAGCTATCGCGGAATATATTGCCTTCCAGACAACAGCAAAATCATACCAAAAATAGAGAAAAAAGCAAAAGGTCTAATCCTTCTAAAAATCCCCTCCTCAGTGCTATACTAGCCTCACCATGAGACATAAATTACCAACCACCTGGGACCTCTCCCCTTTTTACAAAAGTGACACTGACCCCAAAATTGCCCAGGATCTCAAACGCTCCGCGGACAGGGTTCGAATCTTTGTTAAGACCTGGCAAGCTGATGAATCTTACTTATCAAACCCAACCAGACTCAAACAAGCCCTGGATGAGTACGAGGAACTCGAACGAACTACCGGCCTATCTAGTGGTTACGGTTATTACCTGTCTCTACGTTTAGCTCAAGAAGAAAACAATCCCAAACTAAAAGCTGCGGCTAGCAAATTAAAAGATCATGCGATTGGTCTGGCTAACGAAATCGAATTTTTCACTATCCGCTTAGCCAAAGTACCAACTAGTATTCAACAAAAATTCTTGGTTGATAAAAACTTAGCTCCTTATCACTATTTTCTAAAAAAGCTTTTCGAACACGCCAAATATATTCTATCCGAACCAGAAGAAAAGATTATGAATCTTAAGAGTGCTCCGGCTCATGGCTACTGGACGGAAATGCGCTCTAACTTGATGGCTGAGGAAATGCTCACCGTCAAAGACGAACAAGGAGTTAGACGATCTCGACCTTTTAGTGAAGCCTTAAACTTGTCTTCTAGTGCCAAAAAATCTGTCCGCGACGAAGCAGCTAAAGCAGTCCACCAATTAATGAAAACTTACGCCCGGATTGCTGAACACGAAATAAACGCTATTTTGGAGGACAAGAAAATAAATGATCAGTTGCGAGGATTCTCCAGACCAGATCAGAGTCGCCACCTATCTGATGACATTGATACCGAGGTAGTCGATGCCATGATCAAGGCTGTTAGTGACAACTTTGATATTGCTCACAAATTTTATAAATTGAAAGCCAAGCTAGCCAAGCTACCAAAACTCGCCTATCACGAACGCAACTTAGCTTACGGACAAACCGATAAAAAAATCACCTATTCGGAATCTGTTGATCTAGTTAGTCGATCTCTACACAACCTAGATTCGGAATTTGGCACCATTTTTGACCGTTTCGCTACTAATGGTCAAATAGATGTCTACCCTAAACAAAACCGCTCTGACGGGGCTTTCTGTGCTGGCACTGGCGAACTACCGAGTCTACCTACTTACATTCTTCTCAATCATACCGACAAATTGCGCGATACTTTAACTTTAGCCCATGAAGCTGGTCACGGTATCAACAATGAACTAATCAAACCAAAACAACACTCTCTTTATTACAGCACCCCTCTCTCGACCGCTGAGGTAGCTAGTACTTTTATGGAAGATTTTGTTCTCCAAGAAATAGCCAAAGAAGCTAATGATGAACTACGTTTAGGTTTAATGATGACCAAACTAAACGATGACATCTCCACTATTTTCCGCCAAGTGGCTTGTTATAAATTTGAGCAAGAGTTGCACGAGACTTTTCGACAGGAGGGCTTTTTACCCAAAGAAAAGATCGGGCAGATTTTCCAAAAACACATGAAAGCTTACATGGGCCCAAGTGTCTCTCAAGATCCAGGCTCAGAAAATTGGTGGGTGTATTGGAGTCACATTCGTAATTTCTTTTATGTATATTCTTACGCTTCAGGTTTGATTATCTCTAAAGCTTTACAAGCCGAAGTGAAGGCAGATAAAAAATTTGTCGAGAAGGTAAAGTACTTCCTCTCCGCCGGCACTTCCAATTCTCCAAAAAATATTTTCAAAAATATTGGCATCGATATTACCAAGACTGATTTCTGGACCAGTGGGGTCAAAGAAATCCGGGATTTACTAGCCGAGACAGAAAAACTTGCCAAAAAGTTAAAAAAGTGTTAGAATAGTGAATAGAAGGAGACCTTGTCATGATTAGACAGTGCTGTGATTGCAAAAAAGTCGAGCTCGAGGGAAGATGGGTTACACCTTGCACCGAATCCTTCGTTGAAGGATTACCCATAACCCACACCTACTGTCCAAACTGCTATTCGATAGCGTTGGATGAGCTAAAAAAAGACCGGGACCTTAAACAGTCCTTGAAGCCCTGACCACCTACCACGAGGCTGGTCGGGGCTTTTGTTTTTTGGTACAATCCCCTACGTATAATCAACTCAAAGAAATTTAGAAATAACCATCCGTAACTCAAAATTAGATAATGACTCTAGATCAGGACTCTCAACTTATTTTCACCATCCAAACCGGTGGAGTAGCCATCATTCCGACAGATACTATTTATGGTTTAGTCGCTAAAGCCGACAATAAATTAACTGTAGAAAAAATTTATCAAATCAAAGGTCGTAACCCTATTAAACCATTTATCGTTTTAATTGCTGATCTGGAACAACTCAGACTATTTGATATTAATCTCGACGATCCAACCAAAAATCTCTTAAGCCGAGTTTGGCCAGGACCAGTTAGTGTCATCTTGTCCTGCCCTAATCAAGAACTAAACTACCTCCACCGAGACACTAACACCCTCGCTTTCCGCTGGCCGGCGAAACCAGACTTGCAACAATTTCTAGCTAAGGTAGGACCCCTGATCGCACCCAGCGCCAACCCAGAAGGGCAACCACCAGCTCAAACAATAGACCAAGCTAAAAAATATTTTGGTGACCAGGTAGACTATTATTTTCCTAGCGAAGACACCCTGATTGGAGAACCATCAACCTTAGTTGCAATTGAAAACGGACAGTTTATGATAAAAAGACAAGGTCAAGTTATTATTAGCGACGTAGAGCGAGAAAAATAGAAAAGCACTCTTTTTTATTTCCAAGCCGAGGAGACTAAGAAAAGGTTTAACACCTTTTATTACCCAACTATAATCTTATGACTATTAATTACGACGAGTTTAAAAAAACTGAATTAAAAGTAGCCCAAATTAAAAGTGCCACCCGGGTTGATGGCTCAGACAAGTTATTACAACTAATTGTTGACGCCGGCGACCAAGATGAAGCCGGCCAAGCTCTAGACCGTCAGATTATTGCCGGTATTGGCAAAGCTTATGAACCAGAAACTTTAATTGGTAAACAAATTATTATTGTGGCCAATCTAGAACCAAGAAAGTTAATGGGCTTAGAAAGCCAAGGAATGCTCCTAGCTGCCAACAGTGAGGCTGGTCCAATTATTATTACCACTGAACACGATTCTCTACCTGGTGCTAACATCCAATAATAATGACTAAAGCTAATATTATCCTTGGCGGTTCATTTGGGGTGGTAGTCCTTCTATTATTTGGCTGGATTTATATAACCACTCAACCACCAACTGTCACCAATTTTGAAGAATGCGTTAAAATCGGCTATCCAGTATTAAAATCTGATCAAGGCGAAAGCTACTGCCAAACATCGGACAACCGAAATTTCATCAAAACAAGTATTAAACCTGATACAACTAATACTCAAAATACTTCAACCACCTCTCTCCAAAGCAATAAAATAATCATTGATAAATTAAAACCCGGAGCTGCTATTACTAGTCCTTTAAAAATCACTGGCCAAGCCAAGGGTAACTGGTTTTTCGAAAGTAGTTTCCCTATTTTCCTAAAAGACCAAGACGGCCAAGATGTGACTATCGTCATCGCTCAGGCTCAAGGTGATTGGATGACGACCGATTTTGTTCCTTTCGAAGCTACTCTTAATTTTAAGGTAGCAGCAGATACAACCGGCACTTTGATCTTTCGAAAAGATAACCCCTCAGGCTTACCAGAACACGATGACGAGCTATCTATCCCAGTTGTAATCAAGAAATAACCCCTGACTAGCAGATACCGACCTGTATGGTAAAATGTATCCATTACAAATTTAATCTTTTTTTAATTAACCCTTATGGAAAAAAATAATTATGCTGTTCCTATCGCTATAGTCGTAGCGGGTCTTTTAATCGCTGGCGCTGTCTTGTTTGGCGGTAACAGTGACCGATCTTTATTTAAGTTGACTGACACAGACCAAACAGATACTACTTCAACCTTGGTTACCAATCTGACCCCTGTTTCAGCTTCTGATTATATTACCGGCGCTGAAAATCCAACTATTACTGTCGTTGAGTATTCCGACCTAGAATGTCCTTTCTGTCAGGTTTTTCACCAAGCAATGAAAAACTCTCTAGCCAACAATCAAACTGTCGCTTGGGTTTACCGACATTTCCCATTAGACTCTCTTCACGCCAAAGCCCGCAACGAAGCTGAGTACTCAGCCTGTGTTGGTAAATTAGCTGGTAACGATAAGTTTTGGGCCTACATCGACAGCATTTTTACCGTCACTCCTTCTAATGATGGTTTAGACCCAGCCCAACTACCAATTTTAGCTGAAAAAATAGGTATCAATAAAACTGATTTAGAAAACTGCGTCAAAAACGGTGATGGTAAAAAAATAGTTGACGCTGATTATGCTACCGGCCAAGAGATAGATGTTAGTGGTACCCCTTACCCAATTTTGATCGACACCGACGGCCGAGCTCATGCCATTTTCGAATCAAATTTTAACCCTGACACAGCTCAGATATCCCCAGAAGCTAAAGCCTTCGTGGTTGATCTATACGCCGAGTACGAAAAGATTGTTAAAGGAAATTAATTGGTTAACAAAAAAACCGCCAGTATAACTGGCGGTTTTTTTGTTAGTACCCCATCAACCTCTTCGCCTTATCATGCAACCGAATCTTTTCATGAGCTTTAGCTTCAATCTGACGAATACGTTCACGAGTCACTCCAAATTCTTTACCCACTTCTTCCAGGGTTCTCATCACTCCATCTTCCAAACCATGACGCATCTCCAAAATCTTCCTTTCTTTCAAAGTTAAGTCACTCAAGATTTCTTCAATCTGATCACGTAAAATTCGACGTGATACTTCTTGGTCTGGCGGTGGAATTTTATCATCCGCAATAAATTCACCTAATGATGATTTTTCATCGTCGTCGTCAGTCGGCCGATCAAGTGAAGCGGTACTTTGGTCAATTTTTTCAATGGTGTGAATTTTGTCTACCTCCAAGCCCATCTCTGTGGCTATCTCTTGAGGTAATGGTTCACGACCTAAGTCTTGCGACAAGCGACGAACTACTTGTTTGTATTTAGCGATCGTTTCTACCATGTGCACTGGAATACGGATCGTCCGTGATTGGTCAGCTAAAGCACGGGTGACCGCCTGACGAATCCACCAAGTAGCATAGGTTGAGAATTTATAACCTTTACGCCAGTCGAACTTTTCGACGGCTTTAAAGAGACCCAGGTTTCCCTCTTGAATCAAGTCAAGTAGTGTTAAGTCAGATGACCGACCAATATATTTTTTAGCAATCGAGACCACTAAACGTAGGTTGGCATTAGCCAAAGCTTTCCGAGCATCATCATCTCCTTCCAAAATTTTTCGAGCAATATCTTTTTCCTCCGCTCCGTTTAATAGTTTATGTTTACCAATTTCTTTCAAATACATTTGAACTGAATCTAGAGCTGAATCAGATGAGCGACCAGGTTTAGCTTTCGCCAACACTTCTTTATTATCATCAAGCAAACTACCCTCTTCTAAGATATCTACCCCACCATCCTCTAACTGAACATATAAACTTTCTAAGAAAATAACATCGTACTCAATGGACGGGAATTCTTTCAGAAGTTCCGAGAAGGTAATAAATCCTCGTTGTCGGCCACGACTAATTAAACTTTTAACCTTTTGGGCTAAAATTTCTGGACTAGATTTTTCACCAGTAACAGTCTTAATTCCCGGCTTGACCATCTTTTTACTTTTAATCACTACCTTCTTTTTAGGGACTGGTTTCTTGGTCACCACCTTTTTAGCTTTGACTGGTTTTGCTTTAACTGTCTTTTTCACCTTAGCTTTAACCACTGGTTTCTTTTTAGGAGCTGGTTTCTTGGTTGTCTTTTTTTTCTTAATTGGCATAGTGTTTTTTATTAGTTAAGTCTCTAATCTGTTGTGAAATATCTTGGCATTTTTTGATATATTTGTCTACGAGTTCTAGATTTTGATCAACTTCGGCCTGTTTCAAATCTCGAGTCAGATCCGCTAATTTTTTGCGTAATAAGGACTCTTCTAGTTGGGTTAATAAATGATCAAATTCTATCAAAACTTCCTTGCCCTCGTATAAAATATCAACTTCCAGTAACAGAGAATCTTTTTTGCCACTTAGCCTCTGTTCTAAATTAGACAAATATTCACCTTCTTCCATTTGCTCTAATTTATCACGACAATTTTTTACAGCCGTTAATGATTCTGGTTTTTCAGCTAGCCACCACAAAAGCCCAATCAGTCTTTCCTCTATTTTATCCAAACGACTGGACGGTAAAACTTCTGGTAGTAGATTAATACTTTTAATAATACTTGGAGCGTCTGGTAATTTGTTGTCGAGTAAAGCGGTCGCTCGAACATCCTGCCAAATAATATCTTCCATTAAACCCAGCATTTCACTAATCTTACTAATAAAATAGGCTTGATCTATTTTGTGAGCTAAGACTGATACTAGTGGATAAATTTCCTCGCGCATCGCTTTACCTTGAGCTCGAACATCACCAGGAAACTTATTCTTAATCACTTCCAAATAAAAATCGATAGCGTGAACCGCTTCGTCTACCGCCTTAGACCAGGCCAACGGATCAGCCAGGGCTAAATCAGCTGGATCTTGACCGTTAGGTAATTTAGCAATTCTTACCTCAAAACCCAAAGCTAAAGCCAACTGTAGGGCTCGTCTAGAGGCATTGATCCCCGCAGCATCAGCATCAAAAGCCATCACCAGTTTAGAAGCAATCCTCTTAATAATGGTTAGGTGCCACTGCGTCAGGGCGGTACCAGAAACAGCCACCGCTTCAACTAGACCAGCTTGATGAGACATAACCAAATCCATCTGACCTTCAACCAACACACAGCGGTCTTTAGATCGAATAGCTGTCTTGGCTAGATGATAACCATAAAGAGCTTGAGACTTGTCATACAGTGGAGTCTGAGGACTATTAACATACTTAGCCTCTTTATCACGTAACCCTTCCGGATCAAACACTCGACCCGAAAAACCAATTACCACCCCTTCCCTATCCATAATTGGAAACATCACTCGTCCGCGAAACCGATCGTAATGTTCAGCCGGGTTCTTAGGACTCGGAATAACCAAACCAGCTTTCTCTAACATATCCTTACGAATATTTTGCTCTAAACAAAACTGAGTTAAATTCCGCCAACCATCAGGGGCAAGACCAAGTCTAAATTTTTTAATCGTTTCGTCGGTTAAGCCTCGTTTTTTAAGATAAGCGGTCACTTCTCTTGATTCAGATAACCGTTTTTCAAAGTAACGAGTAGCCACCTCCAACACCCGACGTAAATATTCTTTTTCACCTTGGTTGTTATCACGAACTTCACCAGACCGAGATTCTAATTTAACGTTAGCTCTGTTAGCCAAAATCTTTAACGCTTCTGGAAAATCCAAACCTTCAATCTCTTGAGTGAAGGTAAAAATATCTCCCCCTTTATTACAACCAAAACAATGAAAACTTTGACGACCAGGCGACACAAAAAAACTAGGCGTTTTTTCGTTGTGGAAAGGACAACGGCCCCGAAAATTGGAACCAGCTTTGTCTAATTTCACGTAACCAGAAACCACGTCTACAATACTTAAACGATCTTTGATTTGTTCGACGGGTGTTGCCATAGTAAATAGATTATAAGCTTGACCTATCGTTCAACCGACAGACCAAAACTCATGCTACTAATTTACAAACTAAAACTAGTTGCTTTCGGCAATGGCGGTATCACTATAACCAGGAATCAAACCAGTACCAGCTGGAATCAACCGGCCAATAATAACATTCTCCTTCAAACCACGCAGTTTGTCTTCACCACCCTTAACAGCAGTATCGATAAGTACTCGAGTTGAGTGCTGGAAGGAAACAGCAGATAAGAAACTTGAGGTAGACAAAGCTACTTCAGAAATACCCAACAAGACAGGATCGCCCTTTGATTCCTCAGTTCCCTTCTCTGCTACTCGTTTGTTTTCCTCAACCATTTCTACCCACTCCACAATTTCACCAACAGTGAAGGTTGTACTACCAGGTGTCTTAATCTTACGACGGAAGAACATTTGACGAATAATCAACTCAATGTGTTTACGAGCAATCGATACACCTTGTAATTCGTAAATAGAGTTAATTTCCTTGATGATATAATCTTCAGTTTTTTCTTGACCAGCCAACTTATGAAGATCTACCAAATCTACTGAACCATCAGTGATTATTTGACCTCGACTAACTCGTTCACCTTTTTTCACTAAGATATTTCTAAAGGCTGGCACAGCGTAGTCAATCGATCCACCCGCTTTAGCTCCTTTCTTTTTACTCTCAATATCAACCAAAATAGTGATAGTGTGGCCTTTGGCATCACTTTTAACATCCAATACTTCGCCATCAATTTCACAAACAATGGCTGGGTTTTTTGGACTGCGTCGTTCGAAAATTTCTGTAACTCGAGGCAAACCACCGACGATGTCACCCGCTCCTGAACCGACACCTCCCGCGTGCTTCGTACGCATAGTCAACTGAGTACCAGGTTCACCGATCGCTTGAGCCGCTACAATACCAACCGGCTCACCAAGTTTAACCATACCACCACGACCCGGATCCTCACCATAACAAGCTCGACAAACACCCTTCACTGATTTACAGGTCAATGGAGTTCGAACGTGAATATCGGTCAAACCCAATTCTTCAATCTGACGAGCGTCCGCTCGAGTAATCATGTGACCCTTATCAAACAAAACTTTACCATCAGCATCTTTAATTCCTTTCAATAGAATACGGCCTCGAACTGAATTGCCGATACCATTATCGAAACCAAGAATGTGCTCTTTCGTCATCACCTTACCTTGAGTATCTTCACAATCTTCTTCATTGGTTACCATATCTTGAGCTACGTCCACCAACTTACGAGTTAGATAACCAGCTTGAGCGGTGTTCAAAGCCGTGTCCGCCAAACCTTTACGAGAACCGTGAGTAGTAATGAAATATTCTAGTGGAGATAGACCTTCTTTGTATGAAGGAATGATAGGAAATTCAATTTGACGACCAGCTGGGTTAACAATCAAACCTTTCATACCAACCATCTGAGTCACCTGACTAGTCGAACCGCGGGCCCCAGAGACCAACATATCAGTCACTGAACCACCTTTTGGTAAACTAGCTGGAATAATTTTTTCAATTCGACTCTTAGCTCTAGTCCAGATTTCGATCAACATACGATAACGTTCACCTTCAGACAATAAACCTTCGCTAAATTCAGTTTCAATTCGAACTGCCTCCTTACGAGCCTCGGTAATGATATCTTTTTTACCTTCCGGTACTTCAACGTCATCAATACCCCAGGTAATACCTGACTTAGTCGCATATTTGAAACCAAAAGATTTAACGTTATCAAGAATGTCTGGCACTCGATCAACTCCATAAATATTGATCATATCCTCCACCAAACGACCAATCTCTTTGTTGGTCACTTCTTTGTTGATAAAAGGAAAATCACTTGGCAAGTTGATGTTGAACAAAATACGTCCAACGGTTGTCTCAATAATAGTACCGGAAGCTTCTTTGTATTTTTCTGGTTTACCTGCCTTCACTTTAATTTGAGCCTGCAAGTCAACATAACCAAAATCGTAAGCCATGATCGCCGAGTTTGGACTAGAAAAGATCTTACCTTCCCCTTTAGCGCCAGCGATTATTTTAGTCATCCAATATACACCCAACACAATATCCATACGCATGTTCACAATTGGATCTCCCGAACCTGGTTTCATTAAGTTTTTACGAGAAGCAATCAACTCGCGAGCTTCTTTTTGAGCCGCTGCTGATAGTGGTACGTGGACAGCCATTTGGTCACCATCGAAGTCAGCGTTGAAAGCAGTACATACTAACGGGTGAACTTGAATCGCGTTACCTTCGATCAATAACGGTTGAAAAGCCTGAATACCAAGACGGTGTAGAGTTGGTGCGCGGTTCAAAAGAACATGTTTATCTTTAATCACATCTTCCAAAATAGCCCATACCTCAGGAATACCTTCATCAATTAAGCGTCCAGCGCCACGGATATTGAAAGCTAATTCTTGTTCCAAAATCTTAGCAATCACAAATGGTCGGAATAATTCCAAAGCCATATGTTTAGGCAAACCACATTGAGATAATTTTAAGTGCGGACCAACAACAATCACTGAACGGCCAGAATAGTCTACTCGCTTACCAAGTAAGTTTTGACGGAAGCGTCCTTGTTTACCACGAAGAGAGTCGGCTAGAGATTTAAGTGGACGACGTTGAGCTTGGTTCATAACACTATCGTTACCACTTTGGCGAATAGAGTTATCAATCAAAGCATCAACTGCTTCTTGTAAAATACGCTTTTCGTTACGCAAGATAACATCCGGAGCATTCAAGTCTACTAGTTTTCGCAATCGATTATTACGATTGATCACTCGACGATAAAGATCGTTCACATCTGAAGTAGCGTGACGACCACCATCAAGAGCCACCATTGGACGAAGAGCTGGAGGGATAACTGGTACATATTTCATAAACATCCACTCTGGACGAACTCGAGAACGCTTAAGTGATTTAACTAAGTTGTGTCGTCGTTGTAAGCGTTGTTTTTCAACCGAACTAGCTTTCTCCATCAAAGTTTCCAGGTCAACCAACATTCCATCGAGATCAATCGAGGAGAAAATCTGGCAGATAGCTTCAGCTCCGATACCAGCCTCGAAGGCAGTACCGAATTTCAACGACAAGCGGTGATAAGACATTTCATCAATCACTCGCCATTTGGTAATAGATTCCAGTTGGCGTTTTGCTTCTAGTAAAGATTCTTTAAGTTTATCTTTATCCTCTTCAGTTTCTAGATTTTTAATTTTAGATTTAAATTCTTCATCTAGTTTTTTGAGAATACTATTTTTTTCGTCTTCGTGAACAGCGGTCACAATATAGCCAGCAAAATAAATAACTTTCTCCAAGTCAGAAATAGACAAGTCTAACAAAGTTCCCATTCGTGATGGAATATTACGTAAGAACCAAATATGAGCTACTGGACTAGCTAACTCAATGTGACCCATGCGTTCACGACGAACAATAGATCGAGTAACTTCCACTCCACACTTCTCACAAACAATATCTTTGTAACGAATGCGCTTGTACTTACCACAGTAACATTCAAAATCTTTTTCTGGTCCGAAAATTCGTTCATCAAACAAACCGCCACGCTCTGAGCGGCCACTGCGGTAGTTGATAGTTTCTGGCTTTGTTACTTCGCCATAAGACCATTCCAAGATTCGCTCTGGTGAAGCCAGACGAAGTGAGATGGTATTGAAGTCAGCAATTGGTGCTTGTTTTTTAGGTATGATATTCATGATCGTTATTTGATTAGTCTTCTTTCTTAAGTTCGACATCTAATGACAGACCACGCAATTCATTAAGCATCACGTTGAACGAAGCTGGAATATTTGGATGCTTGATGTGCTCGCCTTTCACTAACGAATCAAACGCTTGCGAACGACCGACAATATCGTCCGATTTAATAGTTAACATTTCACGCAAAGTGTAGGCCGCACCATAACCTTCGAGAGCCCAGACTTCCATTTCTCCAAAACGCTGACCTCCTCCTTGGGAACGACCACCGAGTGGTTGTTGAGTAATAAGTGAGTACGGTCCAATTGAACGCATGTGAATCTTGTCTTCTACCATGTGGGCCAACTTCAAGATATACATGTAGCCAATCGCGACTGGTTGTTCAAACTTATCTCCAGTCTGGCCATCAAACAAATTAACCTTACCATCTGACGGGAAACCAGCAGTCACCAACTCTTGTTTAATTTCGTCAGCACCAACACCCATAAACGTTGGAGTGATCGCTTGATAGTTCAACGTGTGAGCCGCTAAACCAAGGTGCATTTCAAAAATTTGACCTAGGTTCATACGAGACGGCACGCCCAACGGTGTCAAAATAACATCCACCGGTGTACCATCTGCCATGTATGGCATATCTTCTTCTGGTAACACTTTTGAAATAACACCCTTGTTACCGTGACGACCAGCCAACTTGTCACCTACTGACACGTTACGCAATTGAGCTACTTGAATATAAATTCTCTTAATAATACCTGATTCTAATTTATCTCCATGATCGCGAGAGAAAACTTTCACGCCAATTACTCGGCCTTTCTTACCGTGTGGTACACGAAGTGATGAATCTTTAACATCACGTGCTTTCTCACCGAAAATAGATCGTAACAATCTTTCTTCTGGAGTTAATTCTGTTTCACCTTTCGGGGTAATCTTACCCACCAAAATATCGTTTGGACTAACTTCAGCACCAATTCTAACAATACCGTCAACATCCAAGTTTCGCAGTTTGGTCTCACCAACATTTGGAATATCATGAGTTGTTACTTCTGGTCCTAGTTTAGTGTCGCGGACATTACATTCAAACTCTTCAATATAGATACTAGAAAACTTACTGTTCTTAACCAGTCGTTCTGACAAAATAATCGCATCTTCATAGTTAGCTCCGTGCCATGACATGAAAGCGACGAGTGCATTTTGACCAACCGCTGCTTGACCCTCAACAGTTGAAGAAGCATCGGCCAACAAATCACCTTTCTTCACTTTATCACCAGGATTAACCACTGGTCGTTGGTGGAAACAAGTGTTGTCGTTAGTTTTAGAGAAAGAAATAAGAGAATAATTATCTTCTTTTCCAGCGTCGGTCTTGATCACAATTTTAGACCCATCAACTTGAGTGATTGTTCCGGCAGTTCGAGCCAAAATCAAACGACCAGAGTCCATCGCAATTTTACCTTCGATGCCTGTCGCTACTAGTGGTGCTTCTGGCACAATACAAGGCACCGCCTGTTTCTGCATGTTCGAACCCATCAACGCACGGTTAGCATCATCGTGTTCCAAAAATGGAATCATAGAAGTCGCTACTGAGTAAGCCTGGTTAGGAGCTACGTCAATGAAAGAGATGTCATTTTTTGGCACCAAACCTGGTTTGCCGGCAGTTCTAGCTTCAATCAAATCTTCCACCAAATTGTGGTTACTGTCATAAGCAACTCCAGCGTGAGCGATATGATATTTTTCTTCTTCGAGGGCGTTCATGTACACCAACTCGGAAGTAATTTTACCTTTTACTACTTTGCGATATGGCGCTTCGATAATACCAAACTCATTAATTCTCGCGTAACTAGATAGACGTAAAATCAAACCAATGTTTGGTCCTTCTGGTGTGTGAATTGGACAAACACGGGCATAGTGAGAAGTGTGTACATCACGCACTTCTAGACCAGCTCGTTCGCGAGTTAGACCACCAGGTCCGAGAGCAGACAAAGTTCGCAAGTGTTCCACCTCTTGGAGAATGTTCTCCTGAGACATAAATTGGGACAATTGGTTGGTTGTAAAAAATTCTTTAATACGAGCTTGTAGTGGACGCGGACTGATCAATTGAATCGGCAACATTGTTACTGAATCAACCGTCGACATTCGATCTTGAATGTTGCGCTTCATCTGAGTCATACCCACTTTCAATTTTTGTTGTAACATTTCACCCACACAACGCACACGACGGAAACCTAAGTGGTCAATATCATCCTCTTTAGCTCCTTTGGTGGTATTAAGGTTGATGATATTAACAATAATAGTGACCAAGTCGTCAAAACTCACCAAGCGATTCTCACGAGCCTTGGCATCCAAAGAGCCTCCAAATCGTTCATTAAAACGAAGGCGGCCGACAACGGAAAAGTCATATTTTTCTTTACCAAACAAACCAGACACAAACTCACGAGAGTTGGCCGCTGTTGCCAAGTCTGAGTCACGAAGACGTTTATAAATTTCAAGATAAGCCTCATCAGCGGTTTTGGCTTGGTCCTTAGCCAAAGTTTGCTTGATGTACATAGTTGATACTCCCTTCTTTTCAAAAATATCTAAGATTTGCTCATCAGTTAGTTGTTTACCAGCCAAATCGGCAAATACCCTCAATAAAGCAGAGGCTGGGAATTTTCGCTTACGGTCAATGCGAACATACAGAGCGCCATCTACTTCAGTTTCGATTTCCACCCATACCCCACGAGCTGGAATAATCTTAGCGCCGAAGTGTTTGATCCCTCGAATATCGTTAGCAGTGAAGAAAACGCCGAAACTACGAGCTAGTTGTGGCACAATAACACGCTCAATACCACTAATAATAAAAGTACCGTGAGCAGTCATCAATGGAAAATCAGACAAGAAAATTTCTTGTTCTTTTTCCTGATTGAGAGTCTTGTTGTTTAATTTAACTCGAACTCGCAAAGGAGCATCATAGGATAGTTTATTTTCCTTAGCATAGTGCTCATCATATTTAGGCTCGTCTAGTTGAAAACCAAGAAATTCTAATTCAAATTTCTTTTCTGAATAATCTCTGATCGGCGAAAACTCTTTAAACAAATCTTTGATTCCTTCTTTGATCAACCAATTATAAGAATTGGTTTGCAACTCCACTAAATCCGGAATTTCAGCGAACGGCTCTTTATAGCGAGCAAAACGTTTTTGGGTGATAGCCATGGGTATTGATGACTTATCGATTATTAAAAATCTCGGCTGGGGACCATCCAACACGAGAAAACCCCGCGTCCACTATTGGATCGTGAGGATCTTAAAACCAAACTAAAACTAGGGCCTGGACAATCAATCGTAACTCAATCAGGCTGTATGTCGCTAAGTACTATAATCCAAGATCTAAACCCTGTCAAATAATTAAAGCGCCCATAAAGAGCGCTTTAAACGATAACTTGGCCCAAAGGGTAGAATCAGTCTTTCTTGTCCTCCGGCTTCAGCAAGCCTTGGCCCGGATAACCGAGATTGCCCCGACCCGTCAAAATCGAGACTGTCTGGGGTGGTGCTGGATCAGGACGCACCCAACCATTATTAAGTCTTCGGCCAAACGGATCCATATACATGATCAAATACCTCCAAAAACTCAAAACCCTATTGTTTTGAGAATACTAATTCGATTATAAGATCATGGAACTAAAAAAACAATGCCCTGTGTAGTTGGTTTTAGACTGTCTTTTTAATGGTTTTGGTGGTTTTGGCTATTTGAGCCACTTTCCACTCTTCTATTTTTTTATGATCGCCCGACAAAAGGATTGGTGGAACTTTGTATTTTTTACCTTTATAAGCCACTATTTCTGGTCTAGTATAGATTTCAGTCCCAGCTGGGCGCCCTTCTTCGAGTGATTCCTCTTTCCCCAACACGCCTTTGATTTGACGAGCTACCGCATCTACCACAATCATGGCCGGTAGTTCCCCACCAGTTAGAATATACGGACCAATAGATAATTCTTCCGCTTTAAATATTTTTTTAATTCGAGCATCAATCCCCTCGTATCGTCCAGCCACCAAGACAATATGATCAAATTTTTGAGCATAAGTTTTAGCTAACGGATTCGTGAAAGATTTTCCTCCTGGAGCGAACAAAACGACTTTCACCTTCTTTTTGTTTTTAATTATTTTATCAATGGCTTTAATTAGTGGTTCTGGTTTGAAAACCATCCCTGGTCCCCCGCCATATGGTTTGAAATCAACGTGTTGATGTTTATCGACAGTAAAATCGCGCAGATTATAAATCTTGACCGCAATTTTTTTACCCTTCACAGCCCGAGCGATCATCGACTCGCCCAGGTAGCCGGTAAACATCTCCGGGAAAATTGTAACGATATGAAATGTAACCATTGGCCAAATCCTAGCATTAAAAAACTTAAAAAGAAATCGCCGCCAGAAAATTCTAGCGGCGACAGGTTTCAAAAAAGTTAAAAGATGGAATTCACCTCACATATTCACTCTACCACTTCACGACCACGACAAAGATGACCATAGTCCCGAGCACCCCACAGCTCTATCAGTAAACTGCTTTGGGAAGTCTTCTTTTTCTCACACCATTCAGCTGAATAGAACATGGAGTAGTCACTGTCCTCTCTGTGGTCTCTGTGGTATGAACCTGAACAAAGTGTTTTGGTTTTAACATCGAGATGTTGCCCTGTCTCCGAAAAATATACTAGTTCGTAGACAAGACGCTCCCGCAAAGTCATTCCGTTAACACCTCTTTCTTTTAATTCTTTAATTGGAAGACCTGCCAACAAGGGGTCAGCTTCGATACTATCACGAACCCAAACTCCATAAGTTTCCTCCGCTGTACGATTATTCTTCGCCACCGGCGGAAGCGGGCGTTCATTATCGGCGCTAATGATAGTGACGCTGAACATTTGTCGCAATATCACGATGAGATTTTCTTCCAACAGGCCTCCTGGCAACACGAGAAGCCGCTCGAAACCCGACTTCCTTTCTGGAACAATCACAGAAGAAGGTTTAATCTTCACTCCAAAATCAGCATACACCGAACAAACCCGGTTGAGCTGAGAATCAGTATCCATTGGGTAGACCCATGGATCTTCCCGCCTGAGAAACCGCCTGGCTTGTAATGGGGTGATAGCCGCAGTATTCAACTTGTTCATGAAATCAAGACCGAGGCCGAAGAGGTTCGCTCTTGGGCTGCCGAGCATGTTTGACATGGTCAGCCTTCCTTTCTTTTATCTTTTCGAGGTGCCACAGCAGTAGATTAGCGAAATGCCAAGTACCCTGTTCTAATTATTATTATAGCATATAACCAGTAAAAATGCAAGGCCAAGCACTCACAAGCCAAGTGAGCCTAATTGTTTTGCAAATCAACAAAAAAACACCCTTATGTAAGGTGTTTTTTTGAAACTGAGTTCCAGTAGAGCGAACTATTCCATTTTAGGAGACTTCGCAAGATCGACGGATCGAGACTTGAGGAATTTTCTAGCAAGAAAATATCCGTGCTCCTAAGATGGAGATAGTGAACGTTTTTTAAAATTTCAAATCCTCCATCGCTTGATCCACAGATCGAGAAGCTGACATTGGAGCGGGAGCCCGAGTACTACCTTCTGGTTCGTTTATTTTTAGGTTTACGCGAGCATTATTTTTCATTCCCACCACTCGGAGTAAAGTACGGATGGCTTTAGCAGTATTGCCTTGGCGACCGATAATTTTACCCATATCTTCCGGATGAACATCAAGACTAATCAATACTCCCATTTCATCTACCTTGCGACCAACCTTAACCTCTTCTGGATGATCGACTAGGGCCTTAACAAGCATTTCTAAGAATTCCTGATCTTTGTGAGCGTCCATTATAAAATCTATAAACTAAGGCTTATAAATGACCAGGCAGAATATCTGCCGACCAGTTAATTGTAGACGAGGCCAATACCTTTGTCAAAATAAAATCCCTTCGATTTTTTTATCAAAGGGATTTTATTTTTTAAAATTTAAAAAATATTTAAGCGGTTTTTTCTTCAGCAGGAGTTTCAGCTACTACTTCTGGTTCTGGAGTGGTTTCAACTGGAGCTTCAACAGGCGCTTCTTCTACTACTGGAGTCTCAGTAGCCACCTCCTCCTCAACCTTCACTTCTTCTACCTTCTCCACTACTGGTGCTTCTGGAGCTTTTTCTTCTACTTTAGGTTCTTCTGGTTTAACTGGCTTTTGACCAAGCACATTAACTGTCTTACCAGCTACCACCTTAAATTTAACCAACATGTTGTGAACTGTATCAGAAATACCAGCCCCCATAGCCAACCAGTGTTTGATACGGTCAGCATTTAGTTGTGGTTTACCAAAACGAGCATTGTAAGATCCAAGTACTTCCAAAAACTTGCCACTTTGTGGACCATTTTTAGAGTCGGTCACAACCACCCGGAAAGACGGGTCATTTTTGCGGCCAACACGTTGTAATCGGATCATTAACATGACCACGAGATAGTAACATAAAAGGCCGGCTAAAGGCAAGTAGAAACACTTCTAAACGCCGTCAAACGGAAGGTGGGCACTAAGGAAGGGGGTTTGCCGAGTGGCGACGAGGCAACTTCAGGATTTTTTAAGCTTCAAAAAATCTGTACCCTTCTCTAGTGCCCACCTGAAGTGCTATACTCGCACCATGTCTGACACTAAACAAACAGGTACCCTCAAAATAGGCTATAAAGGCCGAGGGTTCGTTACCTTAGAAAACGACCCAGAAACAATTATTGAAATAGAAGTGGAAAACCTAGGCACTGCCATGCACAACGACACTGTTGAGGTGGCAGATAATAAAGTAATCTCTATCGTGAATAGAGCTAAGACTCAATTTGTGGGCCTAGTTTATCGTCGCGATGACGGCCGTTTAACTGTTATCCCCGATGACCGCAAATGTTACGCTCCTTTTTGGATCAAGACACCCCCAACCGACATCAAACCTGGCGAGAAAGTAATCATTAATTTTGATCAATGGCTAGATCCATTAGATTTACCAGAGGCTACAATTATTAAAGATCTTGGTAAGCAGGGTGAACACGAAGTTGAAATCCAATCCATCGTTGCCGAACGCGGACTACCCGTCGACTTTCCACCTGAAGTTGACGCTGAAGCGTCCAAAATCGCCGAAACCTGGAAAGAAGATATGGCTCGGGAAGCTCTAACTCGTCGTGATTTTAGAAAAATTCTCACTTTCACTATCGACCCAGCTGACGCCAAAGATTTTGACGACGCCCTCTCTATTCAAAAATTAGCAAATGGTAATTGGGAAATCGGTGTTCACATTGCCGACGTATCGCACTATGTCCGCCCTGGCACTATTCTCGACGGCGAATCATCTAAAAGAGCCACTTCGATCTACCTCGTCGATCGAACCATCCCCATGTTGCCCGAAGTGCTATCGAATGAAATTTGTAGTCTAAAGCCTCACGAAGACCGCCTGGCTTTTTCCGCGGTTTTTGAAATTACTGACGAAGGTGACATCAAAAATGAATGGTACGGTAAAACAATTATCTATTCCGACAAACGCTTTACCTACGAAGAAGCTCAACAAATTTTAACTGACGGAAAAGGTCTCCATATAGACGAGCTCAATACCATGAATCGTCTAGCTAAGATTTTGCGCGCCCAAAACAAAGCCGCTGGCGCTATTTCTTTTGAAGATAGTGAAGTCAAATTCAAACTCGATGCCAATAATAAACCAATCGATGTCATCAAAAAAGTCCGTACTGACACCAATCTCCTGATTGAGGACTTTATGCTTCTCGCCAACCGTAAAGTGGCTGAGTATGCTCATAATAAAAATAATGGCAAAGATCATTCTTTCGTCTACCGTATCCACGACACACCAAATATAGAGAAATTACAAAGTTTAGCCGTTTTCCTCAAACCACTTGGTTATGATCTCCAAATCGACAACGACACCATTTCCTCGCTCGATTTAAATAAACTACTCGCCAAAGCCGAAGCCGCTGCCGAAAGTCACATCATTAACCGGGCCACGGTCCGAGCGATGGCTAAAGCGGTCTACTCGACTCGCAACATTGGTCACTGGGGCCTCGCTTTTGATTACTACACTCACTTCACTTCCCCGATCCGTCGCTACCCCGACTTAATGGTGCACCGCTTATTAGAAATATATTTAGCTGGCGGGACTCCAACCGAAAAAATGATTACCGATATTAGCCGCCAAGTTGTTCACTCGACTGACATGGAAATCCGCGCCGCGGATGCTGAGCGTGAATCAATTAAATTCAAGCAAGTGGAATATATGTCGACCAAAATCGGTCAGACCTTCGCTGGTATTGTGGCTGGTGTCACCGAGTTTGGTCTGTTTGTTGAAGATGAGTATTCTAAATCAGAAGGAATGGTCCGTCTCTCAACTCTTGATGATTATTATGAATTCAACGAAGCTACTCTCAGTCTAGTTGGCCGCGCCTCCCAAAACCGAATTCGCCTGGGCGACAAAATTAAAATCAAACTCCTCAAAGCCGACGTTCCAAAACGCCAACTTGATTTTGAAATAGTTAAATAAAAGAAAACCCCCGGATCATTCATCAAACTTAATTGATAATTGATCGGGGGGTTTAGAAATAAAATTTTGTCTTCCTCTCGAAAGTCAAAATCCCAAGCTGATAGAAGTCGCTAGATAGTAACCACTGGTGTGAACAGGTAGAGTCCGCCGCTGGCGCTCCACACATAATCATCCCAGAAGTCATAAGCAACACCACTGTTGGTATCAACAGCCGGCCGTCCTTCATAGTTGAACAGGAAGACCTTTTTGCCAGCAGGTAATCCTCTCTGTTCCCGCCAGAAGAGATCGATCAAGGACCCAGATAGACAGAGCTTCTCCAAGCTAATCCCCACCGAACCAAAGAGGTCCAGAAAACTGCCATCGCCCATTGCTCGATAAACAGCGAAGCCTGAGGATATCGCCAGCCCGCTTTCTGGTGGGACCAGGGTGACACAATCTGGACGAAGAATCATCCCCTCTTTTATCTCAAACACGGGAACGCCTCCCTTTTTCCACCAAATAGATGGGACAGGAGATCTCCGCCCGCCTGGCTGGTGAATTGAAGCTGAGTCAGTGAAAGATCCAGCTTGGCTGGCAAGCTCTGCCGCTCTAAGTCTACAGCAGTCAAAGATCTCCCGTTCGCTGGCTGTCCTTCAGGCAAGCGGAAGAGGACCTTCCAACAAATCTCCTCCGAATGACAGCAGTAGAGCAGTTCCTCCTTCACAGACATTTCAGGCTCCACACTAGAGTAACAGACCCTTGTCTTTCCGCTGATGCCGCGATCTTTACTCCAATGTTCAAGTACATAGAAGTGATGTTCTCCGTACCAGTTAGTAACGACCCCCTCCGTTGCCACCAGCACCGGTTGGTGATAAGTGGTCTGATAGCCACAGATTCCCAGAATCGGGATGATCGTGTAGGGGCACTCCAGTAGCCCCATTTCCAAACCCCGCGAATAGACATCCTGCAGAGACATCGACTTGTCGTCCTTGTCAAAACCAAGGTCTTCAAGAGATACCTCGACAAAAGTCATATCAAAGACATCGCCTTGTGGCTGAAGTAGCAACTGGGCAATAATCCCTTCCGCCCCCCGAGCTTGGTGACTGTGCGAATACAAGCGATGGTGACCACCACCATCTCCCCGTCTAAAGCGAAGAGGTATGTGCCATAAGTCGCTGAAACAGAGGTTTAGCCCCATCTCTTTGACCAAATCGGCCAACTGTTCATAGTCCTCGGGACTGGGAATTGGGTACCTGACCCGAAAGACCGGCCCAGATATCAGTCCGGGCAACTTACTATTCGGCCCAGAAAGAAGTCCAGCTGGATCACCGGGTGGGACAACGCCCACTCTCTGTACATTGTTTTTCACGATTAAGAAGCTCCTTTTTAAAGTCCACGTCATAGGTTAACCACATAATTAACCCACAACCAGACCATTTCATACCACACAAATTTAAAAATAGCAATGATTATCAATACTTACGGATCTAAGTGATTCTGGATTCTTACTTAGCAAATCCAGCTGCCTCATCAAATCTAATTGATAGAAGTTTAGATACCCCATCAGAACCCATGGTCACACCATAAAGGATACTGGCTCGAGACATTGTTTCCCTATTGTGAGTGATGACGATTAGTTGAGAGTGTTTGGCGAGAGCGGTCACCATTTCACCGTATTTGCGAGAGTTGGCTTCATCAAGGGCCGCGTCAGTTTCATCAAGAATCAAAAATGGTGGCGGATTAACTTGCGACATCGCAAAGAGTAAAGCGATAGAAGTCAGAGCGCGCTCACCACCAGAGAGCATCTGGAGACCTTTTATTTTCTTCCGTGGTAAGTTCACATTAATATCAATCCCCGTTTCCACTTCTTTATCGCCTTCAGTTATATCACCCTCCATCTCTTCTCCACTATCATCAGAGAAGACGCTACGCTTGCGCTTCACTTCTTGAACTAACTCTAGCGAAGCCGATCCCCCGTCGAACATCAGCACAAAGAAGTTATTAAATTCTTTGTTAATTTTTCCAATACCTTCAGCAAATTCGTGTGACAGCTTTTCGCGCAATTCTTTCATCACATTCTTCAAACTTTCAGAGGCGGTCAACAAATCTTCCAATTCTTTGGCTAAATATTCATCACGCTCAGTCACCTCTTTGTATTCAGTCAGTACATCAGTCCCTTCCATACCCATATCTTCCAAGCGAATCTTAATGCGCTCGATCGTGCGACGACGGTCTTCTTGTTTATCGCGAGGTTCATTATCTGGCACAAAAGAAGCCATAAAGCGATCGTACTCCAGCACTTCCCGATCCACTAAAGTCACCGCCTCATCTAGCTCTCGTTTGAAGTTTTCTTGAAGAACCGCCAAAGTCCTAGATTCCGCTTCAGTGGCATCAAGAATAGAAGATAACTCCATTTTCTTAGAGCGTAATTCAAACACTTCTCGCTCGGCGCCGCGAGTCGCTTCGCGCTCTTTTTCTATCGCTTGTTTAAGTTCTAACTGACGACCCAAGTTTTTCTCTTCGTCGGCAATCAATTGAGCCAGTTCCTGATCAAGTTCTACTTTCTGATTTTTCAGTGAAGCTAAAACTTCTTCTTTATTATCCTCTCTCTTAATCTGGTGTTTAAATTTATCAACAAAATTTCTCAGTAAACTTTTGACTTCAATCAAGGCCGAGCGTAAGACTGAGATATTATCAAGCTGAGCCCGACTATCAATATGCGCTTCAATATTAGCCAAGACTGATTTCAACTCTGACATCGGCACCGAGGCATCTTCTTCGGTTTTTATTTCCGCCAATTGTTCCGTCTTTATTTCAATCAAACCTTCTAGACGACCAAGTTGCCGAGCAATATCGTCTTTCTTGGTGCGAATATCGCGAAGGAGGCGCTCCAGCACCGCCAATTCTCCACTGGCCGCTGATTCACTAATATCGCGCTTAAGTGCCTGTTCCGCATCAGCTAAACGAGCCAAAACAGCTGTTAGTTCCGCTTGCGGTCCAGACTTTTTGTGAGTCAAGCTATTGGCGGTTTCAATTAAATAAACTGATTCGCGTTTTAAATATTCAAAATATAATTTCTTGAGTTCCCGACGCATTTCGTCAGCCTTCTCCACTTTCTCGACCTGCTTTTTCAAAAACCGAATATGCGGCGCAATCTCGCGACGGAGTGATTCTATTTCTTTAACATTTTGCTCGGTCTTATCTAATTTCTTTTCACTTTCGGTAATTTTCCATTGATACACTTTCAAACCTAAAGCCTCTTCAATCATTTCTTGCCGATCTTTAATACTGGAATTTAAAATTCGATCAGCTTCGCCTTGAGAAATAATATGATGACCGGTCGAACCAAGCGAGACTGAACCAAGTAGCTCAATAATATCTTTCAATCGCACAGCTGAACCATTGATCGCGTACTCGTTGGAACCATCGCGATGGACAGTACGGGTGATAACTACTTCATCATAATCAATATTGAAACGCTTCGATGTATTATCAAAAGCGACCGAGACTGAGGCTCGATTGAGCCGACCACTGGAACTAGTGCCGTTGAAAATTAAGTCTTCTCCACGTTTACCACGCAGAGATTTGAGAGACTGCTCACCGAGCACCCAACGAAAGGCTTCGGCCACGTTTGATTTACCAGAGCCATTAGGACCGACAATAGATGTAACCGGCGCGTCAAAAGACAAGGTCGTTTTTTTACCAAAAGACTTAAAACCATTTATTTCTAGCCTGGTGAGACGCATGGGTAAATAATACCATAAGCTTATCTTCCCTAGAAACAATGAACCCGCCTCGCGACGTGTTCATTGTCGGGGCGGGTGTGAAATCTGATTTAGTCTTGGTGGACAGGTACGTCCATGACTTCGCCAAAACGCGAAATGGCACCTTTGTAATCAATCGTGGCCAAATCCGGGAACAATTCCAGAAGAACCGGCCGCAACTGCTCACGACAGACAAACGCTGTACCACTCCACGAATCACAACCAGCTGCCACTTCGGATGGCAAAGCGGTCTTCGCCAAATCCATCAACTCTTGGGTTGTGACGGCCACAGTCCCAGGCAAGGTCTTGGCCGAGCCTACCAACCAAAGTACTCTGGTTGGATGTTTTTTTGTGACCCAACTGGCTACAGAAGACATTTTTTCTACTCCTTGTTAGAATTTAGACTGACCATAAACTGCCACAAAGCAGACCATAAGGCCAACTAAACCCATTTATTCTGTAATTAATTATACACCCAAATAGTCTTTCTGTCAAGGAATTGGGTTTTTGAAGTAAGCGAAACAAGTTCTCAGACAAAGGCTCGCACAACAGTCGACTAGCCGGTTTTTGCATTTTTGGGCCAAGTGAACCCCTGCTTTTTGGGAGGCTTCGCAAGACGGGTAGTCGAGACTTGAGGAATTTTTCAGCAGAAAAATATCCGTACTCCCAAAAAGCAGGGGTGAACGATTTTTAATCCCACCCCTTCTCCTTCAACCCCTTATCTGCCGCATCCTGCTCCGCTTCTTGTTTAGAGTGACCTTCACCAGTCGTCACCTGCTCTTCACCAATAAACAAACCGACGGTAAATTTTTTATTATGATCCGGACCAACTTCAGCTAAGACTTGGTAAGCAGGGGTCACACTAAAGTGCTCTTGGGCTTTTTCTTGAAAATAACTTTTTGAGTCTTGCCATAATTCCCCTTCGACAATTTTATCGGTTTTATTAAAAAGATTATCAGCAATAAATTTGGCTGCCACCTCATAACCTTGATCCAAATAGATAGCCCCCACCACCGATTCAAAAGTATTGGCTAAAATATATTGACGAGCTCGGCCGGTATCTTTGGCTTCTCCCCTAGATAGAAGCAAATAATCATTCAAACCAAGTTCCGTAGCCACGTCAGATAAAGAGTTGGTATTAACCAAAGCAGCTCGCAAAGCGGTCAACTCTCCTTCTGGTTTAGTCGAATAGCGTTTATATAAAAAGTCAGTTACCACCAATTCCAACACCGCATCACCCAAAAATTCTAGCCGTTCGTTATGAGGCAAAGTCACATCTCGATGCTCATTAAGATAAGAACGATGAATAAAGGCTTGTTTGAGCAAGTCTTTGTCATTAAAAGTCAGGCCGATACGTTTAGCAAATTGATTGGGGTCTAAAGACATATTCTGAACATTACTAGCATTAAGAAGCCTTGTTTGACAACAACACCTTAATCGCTTTGGTTACCAACGGCACCACATCGTCATACATTTTCAGATCCAGCACTTCTGACAACAGAAACCAGCGGGCGTCGGTTAACCCACCCTTACCTTCCTCGAGTTTTATCTCCTCCGGATTGCTGGCTACAGCAAGGAAATAAGACACTTGTTTACGCACTTTACCTAACTCTGGATTGGAAGCAATGTATTCGTTAGTGCCTAAAGTTTCACCTATTGTAATATCTAAAGCCATTTCTTCTTTTATCTCTCTAACGGTTCCATCCTCCACTTTTTCTCCTGGTTCTATTTTCCCTTTTGATAAAGTCCAATAACCAAAAATATCATGCACTAAGGCAATTTTAATTTGCTGACCAGTTTGGTGATAGACTACCGCTCCACCTAATTTTTGAATTGGCATCTCTTCATATGACACATCTTTAAATCGTCGCTTCTTAGCTGGAACGTCATGTTTACCCGGTTCACCCATTTCTTTATACACCGCTCCCAACACTCCATTCACAAACCGGCCAGAGTTTTCTCCACCAAAAGTTTTAGCTAATTCAATAGACTCATTAATCGCCACTCGAGCCGGCACTTCATTTTTATCACCAAACAATAATTCAAATAATCCAAGACGTAGGACATTTCGATCCACAGCCGCAATCTGATCAATCGGCCAATCCGGAGCGGCTTTTTCGATAATAGAATCTAATTTTTCCAATCGAGACACTACTCCTTCCGCTAATTTTTTGGCAAAAATAATTTCCTCTAAACCAGGCGCAAATTCTTCAGCGTCTCGTTCTAAGACTTCCGTAATATCTGGATGTTTATCATCATAAAAATCCCACTCAAAAAGCGACTGCATCGCAAGACTTCGAGATAAGTGCCGATTAGCCATATTGAGATAATGAAAGATCTTTTTATAAAAAACGCCCGCAACCTAAACGAAAAAACTGAGAATTTTAACGAACGGTATTTTTAGCTTTAGCCTTTTTGTCTTTCTTTTCGGCTTTAGCTACCACATCCACCAATTCCTTACCACGGTAAGTACCACAGTTTTCACACATACGGTGACGTAAGTGAGGGACACCACACTTCGCGCACGCCGAAAGACGTGGAGCGGTAAGCGCGTGGTGAGAACGGCGGTTGCCCGTATGGGCTCTGGTGTGTCGCATTCGTACTGACATGGGTGTAAATATAACTTATTTATCTAAAAAAGGCAAGAAAAATCTGGGGTAAAAAAATAGATCGGTCCAGTAAGCAAGCTTACCGTCCGATCCTATTCGCAACACCCCGATAAAAAGGGTGGGGAGAAGAGCAGATAGGGAGTCCTTTCCTTCCCTGGCCTCCAGGCGCACGGAGGGAGCGCGCCTGGAGGCTTTGGGAGGGAGGGTAAGACGCCCGGGGGTCTACCTTAGAGTATTACATAAAAACCAACTCTAGTCAAGGACCCTTCTCAAGAAGGTTTGGCGATGATATAGACTTAAGCCGTTTTTTTTGATGGCTAAATAATGGTCTTTGGTTCCATACCCCTTATGTTTAGCAAAACCATAGTGTGGATACTCTTGGTTAATTTTGGTCATATAAAAGTCACGACTGACTTTGGCCACTACAGAAGCCAGGGCAATAATAGACTCCTTCTCATCACCTTTAATAATAGTTTTCTGTTGTGGGTAGTAGCTGGGAGCTTTCAGTCCCCCATCCAACAAAACCAAACTATCAGTTGGTTCATGTTCGGTTTTTTCTAACCCAGACTTAAGTGATTGATTAATAGCAGCCACAATTCCAGATCGGTCGATAACTTGAGCTGACACTAAGACACAAGCAAACTGTAATAAGTTATCTTTGGCCGCCAATTTTATTTTCCCATACCATTTTGACCGAGCTTTGGAAGTTAATTTTTTAGAGTCTTTGGTTAGTTTTAAATCTTCCGGCAACTCACCTTTTATCACCACCACTCCGACAGCCACCGGACCAGCTACTGGCCCACGACCAGCCTCATCTATTCCAATCAACCATTTTGGTGTCATAATTTAAGTATAACAAAAGAAAAGTCCCCAGATATTTCCAGGGACTCCGTGTTTTAAAATGGCGAAGCGGAAAGGATTTGAACCTCTGACCCCCAACTTGCTAAAGTTAGCGCTCTATCCGGACTGAGCTACCGCCTCGCACTAAGATCAACGTTCCGAGAGTAATTTATAACCGAAATTAGGCATCAGGTCAAAC
The DNA here is from genome assembly GCA_021414225.1 of Candidatus Vogelbacteria bacterium. Lineage (NCBI taxonomy): Bacteria > Candidatus Vogeliibacteriota > Candidatus Vogelbacteria bacterium. The sequence goes on from JAIOOX010000002.1 coordinate 382,205, forward strand.
TCCACCACTGGCCAGAGTTCTGTTATACTCTAACCATTCATGTCATTTGTTCACCTACACACCCACTCTCATTACAGTTTACTAGACGGTCTCTCCAAGACTGATGAATTAGTCAAACAAGCGAAAGCTTTCGGTATGTCGGCCCTAGCGGTCACTGATCACGGAAACTTATATGGAGCGATCGAATTTTATAAAGCTTGTAAAAAAGCGGAAATAAAACCGATTATTGGGGTTGAAGCTTATGTCGCCCTACGCTCTCGATTTGATAAAGACGCTGGTGTTGATAGTAAGCGCTACCACCTGACACTGCTGGCCGAAAATTTTACTGGTTACCAAAATTTACTTAAACTGATTACCGCCTCTTATCTTGAAGGTTACTACTATAAACCTAGAATTGATAAAGAACTTTTAAGAAAACACCACGAAGGAATTATTTGTTTATCCGGTTGCCCAGCTGGTGAACTAGCCCAAGCCTTAGCAGTCTCAGACTTAGACCGTAGTCGACATATCATTTCTGAATTTATTGATATCTTTGGTAAAGATAACTATTTCCTAGAAGTAATGAAGCATGAGGAAGTAGAAGGTAATGCTAACGTTGTCAAAAATATTCAGCTTATGGCCAAAGAGTTTGATTTACCGATCGTAGGCACTTGGGATTCCCACTATTTACATCCTGATGATAACGAGGCTCAAGATACTCTAATCGCTATTAACACTGGAGCTGAAGTCGGTAAAGCCAGCTTGTCGATGAAAGGTGGAAACTACTCTTTTATCAGTCCAGCTGAGGCCGAGAAAATTTTTCAAGATATTCCTGGCGCTGTCGCCAACACTCTAAAAATAGCCGAACGTTGTAACTTAGAACTAACGATTGGTAAATTTGTTTTTCCTAATTTTGCTATCCCAGAAGGCACGACCGCTGATGAAATACTATTAGATCTAGGTAAAGCCGGTCTCGCCAAAAGAGGCCTAGCTGATAGCCCAGCAGCTAATGAACGCCTCCTATACGAACTCGATATTATCAAAATGAAAGGTTATGCTTCCTACTTTTTAGTGGTGGAAGATCTTATTCGTTACGCTCGGGAAAATGGTATTTATTACAATATTCGAGGATCAGTGGCTGGATCAATTACAACCTATGTTTTGGATATTACCAAAATCGACCCACTTGATTATAAAATTCCCTTCGAGCGTTTTCTTAACCCTGAACGACCGTCGGCACCCGATATCGATATGGACTTCGCCGACAATAGGCGGGATGAGATTATTGAATACGCTAAACGAAAATATGGCGCCGACAAAGTAGCTCAAATCGGAACTTTTGGTACCATGGCTGCCCGTGGTTCGGTTCGGGATGTCGCCCGAGCTTTAGGCTATCCTTATGGCATCGGCGACAGGCTATCCAAAATGATCCCCATGGGCTCTCAAGGCTTCCCAATGACCATTGATCGCGCTTTAGAATTAGTACCGGAATTAAAGGAGGCTTACGACACTGAGCGTGACACTCAACAAATCATTGACCTATCCAAAAAAATAGAAGGTGGGGCTAGACACATTTCTGTTCACGCCGCCGGAGTGGTTATTTCTCCCGCTCCTCTGACTGATTACACCCCCCTACAATATGACCCTAAAGGCGAGAGTCTGATTACTCAATATGACATGTACAGTGTTGGTGAAGATGGAGTTGGTTTAACTAAATTTGATTTCTTAGGTTTACGCAACCTAGCGATTTTGGCTGACGTTATAAAGTTGGTTGAAAAAATCCACAATCAAAAAGTAGATCTGGACACGATCCCCATGGATGATAAAAAAACTTTTGAAATGCTGGCTCGCGGTGAGACTGAAGGCCTATTCCAGTTAAACGGCGCCGGCATGACTAAGTGGTTAAAAGAACTAAGACCAAGTACTATCCACGATATTAACGCAATGGTGGCTTTGTATCGACCCGGCCCAATGCAATTTATCCCTGATTACATTGCTCGAAAACATAATCCAAAATTAATTTCTTATTTGGACCCATCTCTAGAACACATTCTCGTCCAAACTTATGGGGTTCTCGTTTATCAAGACGATCTTTTGATTATGGCCCACGACTTGGCTGGATATACTTGGGGCGAAGTCGACAAATTTCGTAAAGCGGTTGGTAAAAAAATTCCAGAAGAAATGTTGGCTCAAAAAGAAAAGTTTATAGGCGGTTGTATTAAGCACACCGGTTGGAGCAAGGAAAAAGCGACTGAAATCTGGACTTGGATTGAGCCTTTTGCCGCTTACGGTTTCAACAAAGCTCACTCAGCTTCTTATGGCCGGGTCGCTTATCAAACTGCTTATATGAAAGCCAATTATCCAGTAGCCTACATGTCTGCCTGTCTGACCGCTGAATCTGGAGATGTGGAACAGATTGCTGTTTACGTCAACGAAGCTAAGCGGATGAACATCAAAGTTCTGCCCCCACATGTAAACGACAGTTTTGGCGGCTTTACCGCTGTAGCCGAACCAGGCAAATCGGTTGCTGATAGTCGGTTTATTAGATTCGGTTTATACACTATCAAAAACCTGGGCACCGACATTTCTGACGCCATCATCGCCGAACGTAAAACGCGTGGACCTTTTACTTCCTACACCAATTTCCTCGAACGAATTATTCATAAAAATGTAAACCGAAAATCATTAGAAGCTCTTATTAAATCTGGCGCTCTAGACGATCTTGGTTTTAACCGTTCGACCATGCTCGGCAATATTGAGGAGGCTTTGGGCCATAATCGTGATATGCAAAAAAGTGAAAAAGAGCAGGCTTCCCTTTTTGGTATCATGGAAGACAAATCAACCGTCCCATCACTCAAACTAAAAGAAGTTCCTCCAGTTGACCAAAAAGATATTTTGACTTGGGAAAAAGAATTGTTAGGTTTATATATTTCCGGTCATCCCCTCGAAGCTTACGCTGATAAATTTACCAAGCTGGAAAACAGTATTCGCCATAATAAACATTTAGCTGATGGTACCACCACCACTGTTGGCGGCATCATCGAAGAAGTGAAAAAAATCTTCACCAAAAAAGGCGACCAGATGGCTTTCGTTCGCTTGGCCGATCTAACTGACTCGCTAGAAGTGGTTGTCTTTTCCAAACCATACGAACAATATAAAAATCTCCTCGAAGTCGACAAATGTGTGGCCGTCCGAGGTAAAATCTCTTACCGCAACAATGAACCCAGCCTCCTAGTCGAAGCCATCAAAGAACTTTGATCACTTCTTTACTTGGAGCACAAACGAGATTATACTAGCTAAGTCAGTAATTGGAGTGCCTACCAAGCACTCATCCTCCTTGGATCACAGACTCTGTGCTAAGCTCGACACAAACGAAGGGTTCGCCAGTTGGCGAAAACTTGGGTGGAACCGCGAGAGATGTCTCTCGTCCCAAGAAAGCAATTTTTTGCTTTTTTAGGACGAGAGATTTTTTTATTAGCGACGTAGAGCGAGCGAAATGGAAAAGTAATCCTTTCTATTTCCGAGCCGAGGAAGCTAAGATAAGATTAATAACTTTTATCCAGTAATTTATAAATTTATGGCCAATCTTGAACACAAACGACATACTTTAGCTCACTTACTAGCCGCCGCCGTTTTGGAATTTTATCCAGACGCTCTAACTACTATCGGGCCAGCGATCGATAATGGTTTCTACTATGATATTAAGTTTACTTCCCCTATCTCTGATAAAGATTTAGCTAAAATTGAAGCCAAGATGAAAGAACTCTTACCAACCTGGACCTCATTCAGTCACGTTGAAGTATCTGCCGATAAAGCAAAAGCTAAATATACTAACAATCAATTTAAGTTAGAGCTAGTAAACGAAATAGCTGATAAGGGTGAAGTGATCACCTTGTACACTTCAGGAAACTTTACTGACCTATGCCGAGGTGGACATAGTGATAATCCAGCCTCAGATATCGCACCCGACAGTTTCAAGCTCGACCGGGTAGCTGGTGCTTACTGGCGCGGTAGTGAGAAAAACCCAACCTTAACCAGAATTTATGGTTTAGCTTTTGACACCAAGGAAGAGTTAGAAAATTGTCTACTACAACGTGAAGAAGCGGAAAAACGAGATCACCGTAAGCTTGGTAAGGAACTAGATTTATTCTTTATCGACGATATGGTGGGTAAAGGTTTGGTGATGTGGTTGCCAAACGGTAACATTATGCGGGAAGAAATTGAAAAACTAGCCAAAGAAAAAGAAGCCGCTGGTGGTTATGTCCGAGTGACTACTCCCCACATTGCTCGCGAAGAATTATTCCTCACCTCTGGTCACTTACCGTACTACAAAGATGGGATGTACCCTGGTATGGAAATGGACGACGCCACCTACTACCTACGAGCCATGAACTGTCCCCACCACCACCGCATCTATGTTCACAAGCCTCACAGTTACCGTGAACTACCTTTGCGTATTGCTGAATACGGAACCGTTTACCGCAACGAGCTATCTGGCACCCTGGCTGGCCTGTTGCGAGTACGAGGCTTAGCTATGAACGACGCTCACATCTACTGCCGTAAAGATCAAATCAAAGATGAGTTTAAAGCTGTTTTGTCGATGATCCAAGACTATTTCAAAATCTTTAATTTGTCTGACTATTGGTTCCGCCTCTCAAAATGGGATCCTAACCATTTAGATAAATATGTTAACCAACCAGATAACTGGAAATATACTGAGGGTGTAATTCGTGAAGTATTAGAAGAACTTGGCGTACCATTTAAAGAAGCTGATGATGAAGCGGCTTTTTACGGACCGAAAGTCGATGTCCAATTCAAATCAGCCATCGGACGTGAAGAAACAATGTCTACTGTTCAGTTAGACTTTATCGCCCGCGAACGATTTGGTTTAACATATACCGACAGTGAAGGTAAGGAAAATAATGAAGTGTTCGTCATCCACCGTGCTCCAATGTCCACCCATGAACGCTTTATGGCTTTCTTAATTGAACATTACGGCGGTGCCTTTCCTTTATGGCTCTCCCCAGTTCAGGTTAGCGTTTTACCGGTCAGTTCCGCTCAAGAAGAGTATGCTGAACAAGTAGTAAAAACTTTGAAAGAAAAAGATATCCGCGTCGAACTTCTAAGCGGTAACGATAGTCTCGGTAAACGAATCCGGGAAGCCAAAGTCAAAAAGACACCTTACTTCATCGTCATCGGTGACAAAGAAAAAGACTCTGGCAATTTAACTCTCGAGGGGCGCAGTGGTGAAAAATTAGAACTAAGTCTTGAAGACTTGATTACAAAATTAGAAACGGAAATAAAAGTTAGAGTATAAAGAAAAACCGCCTCCTCAACGCGGTTTTTCCAGTTAAGTGGCGGTAAAAAATCACTTGTTCGTCCAGACACGAAGGCTCGTGACTCGACATTTCTTTGTAACTCCTCCATCAAGCGTTTGGATTGTCGCCATGCGATTTGTCCTAGAGACTACCACATATTGAATTCCTCCGTCCCCCTTCTTTCGAACAACACGATTAACACCAAGATAATCCACAACCAAATCCTTTCCTTGTACTTTTGTCTCAGAAAACCACTTCTAAAACTCCTATATAAAAGACTCCCACATTTCTGATATATAATCAATTTTTTGTGGGCAATATGTTAAATATCCAAATTGGCCATTTTGGCGTGAGTTTGGATAAAGATACGGCGAGGTTCTACTTCACTACCCATTAAAGTAACAAAAGTTTTATCTGCTTCAGACGCATCCTCAATCCCCACTTGTTTCAAAATACGAGTGACAGGGTTCATGGTCGTCTCCCACAATTCTTCTGGGTTCATTTCTCCAAGACCTTTGTACCGTTGAATCGAAATCTTTTGAGCGCGTTTCGCAGTGGCCACTTCTTCCTCTTCTTCATTTTCTACTTCCGCCACTTCGTCAGGTGCAGCTTCTTCAACTACGCCACCCATTTTAGAAATAACTTTGGCTTTTTCTTCATCAGAATAAGCATACTGAACGTCTTTCCCTTTTTTAATTTTATACAAAGGTGGTTGAGCAATATAAATATGACCAGCTTCAATCAAGGGTTTGAAATAGCGATAGAATAAAGTTAATAACAAAGTACGAATGTGAGCCCCATCCACATCGGCATCCGTCGCAATGATAATCTTGTGGTAGCGAAGACGGTTAATATCAAACACATCGCCAATGGCTGTACCGAGAGCAATCACCAACGACTTCACTTCTTTAGAATCAAGCATCTTGTCCAAGCGTGCTCGTTCCACATTTAAAATTTTACCTTTCAAAGGTAAAACCGCTTGAGTACGACGATCACGCCCTTGTTTACCGGAACCACCCGCCGAGTCTCCCTCCACAATAAAGAGTTCTGATTCAGACGCGTCTTTGGTCTGACAGTCGGCCAATTTACCCGGCAAAGTCATACCTTCCAAAGCGCCCTTACGAAGAACTGAATCTTTAGCCGCCTTAGCTGCTTTACGGGCCTTAAGAGCTAAAATAACTTTGTTAATGATCCCTTTAGCATCATCTGGATTCTCTTCCAAGAACATCCCAAACGCTTCCCCAAAGACCGTTTCTACCGCTCCTCGAGCTTCCACTGTACCAAGCTTCGCTTTAGTCTGACCTTCGAATTGTGGATCACGTAGTTTAACTGACACGACTGAAGTAATACCTTCTCGCACGTCATCACCAGTAAAGTTATCATCATTGTCTTTTAGGAAACCATTCTTACGAGCATAATCGTTTAGACTACGAGTTAGAGCGGTCCGGAAACCAGTTAAGTGAGTACCACCTTCTGGAGTTTGGGTGTTGTTGGTAAAACTAATTTCCTTAGCCACAATGTCATCAATGTATTGTAACGACACTTCAACATTAATATTGTTCGCTTCTTTTTCGACATAAAAAATATTTTTGTGAACAGTGGCTTGTTTTTGGTTATAGAATTTAACTAGTGACAAAAGACCACCTTCAAAATAGAAAGATTCGGTTGGTACTTCTAGGTTTAATTCTGTTAAGAAAAAAGCCTTGTCAGGATCAATCTTACCTGTGTGCTCTCGAGCATCGATCACTCGAATTCTTAGCTGCTTAACTAGGTAAGCTTGACCTCGCATGTGGTTGACTACTCGGTCCCAATCATAGACAGTCTCAGAGAAAATCTCGGCATCTGGTTTAAAAGTGATGATGGTTCCGTGCAATTTTGATGGCCCCACTTTCTTTACTGGTGCTTTTTTCTTGCCCCGAGAATACTCTTGAACATATTTTCCGCCATCACGGTGAACCACCGCTTGTAGATCGGTTGATAAAGCATTCACCACCGACGCTCCTACTCCGTGCAAACCACCAGAAATTTTATATGAATCACCTTCAAACTTACCGCCGGCGTGAAGGACGGTCATAACTGTCTCCAACGCTGACACTTTTGTCTTGCTGTGCATATCAACCGGAATACCAACACCATTGTCCGCCACTCGTATAATGTTGCCAGGCAAAATAGCAATTTCGATCTCATCACAACGACCGTTCATCGCTTCATCACGAGAGTTATCAAAAATCTCAATCAACAAGTGCTGAAGACCGTCAGGACCAGTAGACCCAATATACATACCCGGACGCTTCCGGACCGCCTCGAGACCCTCAAGAACCACGATCTGGTCCGCTCCGTATTTTGGTTGTTTTTCCTCTTTTTTAGCCATAAAAATCTACACTAGACAAGCTAGGTTATTCCTCTGATTTTAGCATATTTCTGGTTAAGAAGAAAGCTTAAAAAGTTAACTTCTGACCTCAAAACCACCCTGGTTTTTAAGCTCGGATTCTACCTTATCCATCACCTCTTTAATCTCTCCGTCGGACAATGTTCGCTCTGGTGATTGAAAGACCAAACGGAAAGCTAATGATACCCGGCCGTCTTTGTGAAATTCGTCAAACAAGACTGGTCCCCTAACCAATAGATCGCCAGCCTGGCTTTTAATCATTTCGGCTACACTTTCTGGACCAGTACCCTCTGGAACAAACAATGCTATGTCACGTGTAATCCTCGGGAAAGCCGAGAATTTTTTGTAGATTACCGACTGACAATAATTTTTTAATAATTCCAGATCTTTTTGATCAACTGTAATTAAGGTTAACGGAAACTCAATTATAGCCGTCGTTTCAGATGTAATCGGCGAAATATTATTCACACCCAATTTGGCTAGAGCTTCAGTTAAAAAATCAGACTTGTTAAATTTAGCCTTACTAAAACCAACACCAATTACCACCCTCACCTCTTCTCCACTGCCAGGAAAAACACTACCAATATCAAACACTTTAACTAACTCACTATCAAATAAAATATTTTTTAGATTTAATTCGATTTTTTCTTTTAACCCATCAATTAGATTTGTCCGCAAAAACGGCTTATCTTGTTGTAATGGTTTTAAGACCTGCAGATCTCCCGTCTCGGCAAAAGAGTAACCATAGATTTCAGTAAAACCTAATTTCACCAACTTAGCCCGAACAATCTGGGTGCGCAAAAAATTGTCAGCATCCGTGACTCTATTAGTCTCAGGTAAATTAGTGACCACTATTTTATCGTAACCATAAATCCTCCCCACTTCTTTGATTAAATTTTCAGGCAAAACAATATCTGGACGAGTAGCTGGAACAACACAAGTTACCACCCCACTACCGACTTGTGGTTTTAAATTGAGACTAGTTAAGATCTCCACCACAACTCCTTCCGGCACCTCCACCCCCAATCGCTCATTTATTAACTGCAGACTAACAGTCACTTCTCTGGTGCCACCCGTTGAAACCACCCCAAACTCTGTCTTAAGTGGTAGCTTAAAAATAGCACTGACTTCTTTAGCAATCCCGAACTCATCAGCACAATCAAAAGTGCGATCAGGTAAAACCTTCAGATCTAAAATAGTGTCTTCCCCACTATTAATTAACTCTTCCACCTCAAACGCGTGAAAAATAATTCCCTGCGCCAAATCCTCCACTTTAGGCAGTGGTTGGTCAAAAAAAGTTTGGAGTTTATTATAGGAAACTTTCATAACTAAAATTGGTTTATGAATCTTAAATCACCACTATACAATAGTCGCACATCATCGATGCCGTATTTAAGCATTGCCAGACGATCTAAACCAACACCAAAAGCGTAGCCTTGCCACTGATTACTCTCTAGACCAACTGATTTTAAAACATGAGGGTGCACCAGACCAGCCCCTAAAATTTCAATCCAACCAGTCCCTTTACAAACCGAGCAGGTTGCACCGGGTCCAGCACACTTAAAACATTTAACATCAACCTCTACTCCAGGCTCCACAAATGGAAAGAAGCTAGGTCGAAACCTAATGGCCAATTCTCTACCAAACAGTCGACTAAAAAAAGTTTGCAACGTACCTTTCAAATGACCAAGACTGACTTGTTTATCAATATACAAACCTTCAAGTTGATAAAATTGAGCACCATGAGTAGCATCAGTTGCTTCATTACGAAATACCTTACCAGGCACAATAATTCTAAGTGGTGGCTTATTAGACTGCATATAACGGATCTGAACTGGTGAAGTATGGGTCCGTAGTAATCTTTCCGGGTCAATCCAAAAAGTATCATGCATGGCTCGGGCCGGATGACCTTCTGGAATGTTTAAAGCGTCGAAGTTATGAAAAGGGGTTTCTAATTCAGGGCCATCGGCTACATTGAAGCCAAGTTCAGCAAAAATAGCCGCTGACTCGGTAATAATTTTGGACAAAGGATGTAGATGTCCAAGCTTCTGGTCTGGGTATCGTTCCATCTGGTTTAGTATACTGAAAAAAGTCTGATTGTAAAAACAAAATCCGCCAGATCGGCGGATTTTGTTTTTACAGCTTCTGCAACTCTTTTAAATCATGGTCTGGCCAATAAAGTATAGCTAACCCCACCACAATACCACCTAAAGCCGTAATAATCGGACTACCACTAAAAAACAGCTTATCAACCCCATCCAAGACATACCAGATCCCTCGCCAAATCAGAACCAAACCAATCGCAATACTCATATTGCTAGTTAAGTACCTCCAAGTTAATTTATGTTTAGACATATTAAACTACAGTATAACAAATTTATAAGGGAAATGTCGGCCCCTTCACACCCTCTTCTTCCAGAGCCACCTGTCAGACTCGAACTGACGACCACCCGTTTACAAAACGGGAGCTCTACCAACTGAGCTAAGGTGGCAAACATGTTGGTTAAAACTCACCTAGATATTCTACACAAAAATCTCAAAAAACCAAATTACATTACTGATTGCGAACGAATCCGGTCTTGGTGATTTTTTATTTCTCGTAAAAAATGAGAGGCATCTCCTTGTTTAGACAACTCCTGCTTCCCTTTAACTGAATTAATCACCCGACCAAATCTTTTCTCTAATTTGTGAGCAAGGTACTTAACAATCAAAGCTGTCTTTTGACCCATCACCAAAAAATACAAGTAAGCGTGGTGAGCCAAATCTCGACCAATCACTGTTAAATGAAAAGCCAAGGAGTCAACCTTGTAATCAATCACCTGTCTAACCGACGTTTCGACCAAAACAGACACTCGTCGACGTCTCATGGTTAAGACTTTAAACATCAAAGAACCAGCGACTATCGCATAACAAGCGACACTAATCCATAATAATGTTAAAGACATAGAAAGAAAAACTACTACTCAGCCACATCAAAACGAACAAATTTAATCAATTCCACTCGTTCACCAAATTTTTGACTAGCCCCCTTAAATAAATCTCCAATTGTTTGATCTGGATTCTTAATGAAAGGCTGGGTCATTAATTCCTCTGGAGAGGTTGGCGCCATAGCTGCAATCTGCATAGCCACATCATCAACTATAGCCTTAAATTCTGGATTCTTGGCCACAAAATCAGTCTCACAACGAACATCAACCAAACTACCCACTGTTCCACCATGAATGTAAGCTGAGATTACCCCAGCCCCAAATTCTCGATCGGCTTTTTTGTCAGCAATTATTTCACTTCGAGCTTTCAAAATTTCTAACGCTTTTGCTTCATCACCTTGAGCTTCTTCAAGGGCTTTTTTACATTCAGAAATAGAAATTCCTGTTTTTTCTCGAAGAGCTTTTATTTGTTCCGTAGTAACCATAAAAATAAAGTTACACTAATAATAGCATTAAACTGCCTGACTAGCTGCCCCTTCTTCCACAATAGGAGCTGGAGCTTTCACTAATTTTTTACCTTCCTTGTAGGCTTCGATCAAAGCCTTAATGAAAAAAGTAATACTAGCCACTTGAGAGTCGTTAGCTACTACTGGGTAAGCAATGTTGTTGATATCACAATCAGAACCACATAAAGCCACTATTGGTACTCGAGTTTGTTTAGCTTCAGCCACAGCAATACTTTCAGCTTGAGGGTCAATCACAACAATCGCAGCCGGCAACTTATCCATATCAGCAATCCCAGCAAAATAACGTTCTAGGTTTTTCTTTTCTAGAGCAATTACTCCTCGTTCTTTTTTAGTATATTTTGCTAACTCACCCTTTTTATCTTGTTCAGTAATATCGGCCAGTCTTTTAACTCGTTTCTTGATTTCAGGAAAGTTAGTAAAAGTACCACCAATCCAACGTTCAGCCACATAAGGCATGTCTACTGTTTCGGCGTAGCGCTTGATGATATCTCGAGCTTCGTTTTTATTACCAACGAAAAGAACTTTTTTACCCTCACTAGCCAATTTGGTAATAAATTCACTAGCTTGATCTAGAGATTTAACAGTTTCTTCTAAGTTAATAACAGCGGTTTTGTTTTTAAAACCAAAAATAAACGGCTCCACTGAAGGGTGGCGGCGTTTACGAGAGAATCCAAAGTGAGCGCCAACTTTAAAAAGCTCGCGAATGATAGATTCTTTACTCTCTTTAGTGTTTTGAGGCATGGGGGGTATTGTAGCAAACAAATATGGCTTTGACAATAGTATTATCCTTGATTTTCCAGCTCGGTGGAAGCACTTTTTAAAGCTTCTAGAATAGGACCGATTTGACCCTCAAAGATCCTCTCAATCCCATGCCAAGACTCTTTAATCCGATGATCGGTAACTCGGTCCTGAAGAACGTTATAGGTTCTAATTTTCTCAGAGCGATCCCCCGTTCCAATTTGAGCTTTGCGGTTAGCCGCCTCTGATTTCGCGGCCTCTTGTTCGTTTAAAGCAATCAACTTACTGAGCAAGATCGCCAAGGCCTTCTCTTTGTTTCGACCTTGAGAACGTTCTGCTTGAGAGCGAACCACGATCCCACTTGGTTTATGGAGAACTCGCACCGCTGTTTCTACTTTGTTAACATTTTGACCACCAGCCCCACCCGCTCGCGAAAAATCAATCTCTAGATCAGATGGATTTAAAAAGATATCAGCCGACTCTTTGATTGGCATAACCGCCACTGACGCTGTCGAGGTATGAACCCGGCCTTGTTTTTCTGTTGAGGGTATTCTCTGAATCCGGTGTACTCCCGTCTCATAACGAAACTCATCATAAACATTTTTACCTGAAATTTCGATTGATACCTCTTTATAGCCTTCAACCGCACTCTTAGATTCGTCGACAATAGAAAAAGACCAACCCTTACCTTCACAATAACGAGCATACATCTCAGTCAAAGTAGCCGCAAATAGCGAAGCTTCATCACCACCAGCCCCAGCTCTGATTTCCATAATCATGTCATCGGCCCCATCAGTGCCAGTGCTTTCTTTTTTCTTGTTGGCAATTTCTTCTACCTGTTTTAACATCTCATCTTTAGCCTGATTAAGAGTTTGTAGTTCCTCTACAGCCAGTTCTTTAAAAGATTCATCAGCCTGAGCTAGACTTTCCACCTCAGCAACTTTAAGAACCAACCGATCGTATTCGGCCATCAAATAAGTAGTTTTTGGGTTTTGACGATAAGCGTCGAGGTCCATAAGAATAGGCAGAACACCCCAATTTTTCCTTAGGAAAAATTGGGGTGTTCTAAGTAGTTAAGCTTCGACTTTCTTAGTTTTAGGCTTCTTAACAGTGGGAGCGACAGCTTTTTCTCGGCGAGCCTTGAATTTCTCAACGCGGCCAGCAGTGTCGATAACTTTATCATTACCAGTAAAGAAAGGATGGCAGTTAGAGCAGATTTCCACTTGAATTGTCTCCTTAGTAGAACCGACAGTGAAAGAGGCCCCACAAGCGCAGGTGACCTTAGAATTAATGAAATAGGTTGGATGTATTTCCTTTTGCATAGATGGAACTATAGCAAACAAGGCTATTTTTGGCAAGAATTTAGCTTATCAGTTTAATCCGGCCTAGCTCCCCTGCAGAACATTAATCTGAGCCTGGTATTTGGTAGCAATTTGCATCACCGAGTTACCATAAAAGGCGTTTTTAGGATTAGCCCAATTACCTCCAGCGTAATAACGAAGAGCAGCTCGTCGTTCATCAGAATAGTTTTGAGTGGCTGCCCCTAAGTCACGGACCAACAATGAAGTAGCTGTGAAGGCATCTCTAGCATTCCAAGGACTAGGTGGCTTATTACCCGTAATAGCTCCAATCTTGTCTTTATACATTATCCAGGTTGAAGGAATAAATTGTGATGGCCCCATTGCTCCACCATAACCTCCGCCAAATGGACAAGAAACTGGCTGAGTGGATGGATCAATTCCTAACTCTTTAGTGATGGCCAAGAATGGAGCAATATCTCTGGTCGGATGCATTACATTTTTGTAATTTTTACTCTCCGGGTCACCTGGCCGGTTACAGGTGCCTACATTTTGGCCAAGATTTGACTCTTGAGTGATGATAGCCAAAATAAAAGCCGCTCTAACCCCTGTCCCCTTTGATGCCACGTTTGCGTACTCTAAAGCTTGACCGAACTGGATCTGCCCACTATCACGAAGATTAAACAAAGCACTTCTAATACTAGCCCTCTCTGCTTCTTTACTAGCCAAAACAGATTGATAAACTTTAGCCTCACTTTTACTAACTGACAATAGTCGTTGTTTTTCTTTTTCTGCTTGTTCAATATTTCTCTTTTCTTGTTCAATTACTTGTTTAGCATCCAGTTCAGCGTCACGTTTTTTTTCTAAACCAACTTTTTCTTTCGTGGTTTGATTTTGATTATTTCTAATAGCCGCAAATGACTGATGCATTGTCTCTTGGACAAAGTTGAACGAATCTAAGTCGGCAAAAATGTCTGACACATTATTATTTCCTAAAACAACTTCTGTTACAGAAGCCCTATCTAATTCTCTGGTTTTACGAAGTAACTCAGCTAGAGATAATTTCTCAGCATCAATTTTCTGACTTAAAGAAGTAATCACCTGTGACTTTTTATTGATGTCACCACCCAAACGTTGAATTTCCAACTGCTTGGCTTTGATATTTAATTTAGCTTGATTAATTTTATAAGTTAAAATATCAATATCACGACTAATACTTGAAGCTTCTTTTTGCTTACTAGACAACAATGACTGATTAGCTGCGATATCTTTTTCCACCTGGACCAACTGAGCTTCTAGTTGAGCTTTCCGTTCAGGGGTTAGTTGAGCATTAGCTGGTGTGTAAATACCAAATAATAACAGTCCCACAAGTAAGCTAAACAAACAGGTTTGGTTTTTTAAATTTAAAATCATGAACCTTTATTATAGCAAAAACCACCGGTCCTGAAAATTGACCAGTGGTTTTTGCTATATATTTAAATTTTAGAGTGATTATTCAGCTCCTTCTTCCCCTTCTTCATCCTTCTTACCTTTTTTCTCAGTCAACTCAATAGCCGATAAATCAACCGGCTCAGCCGTTTCTAACACTTCTTCACCAGCCTCACCAGCTAAAGCCACAGTCTCTTCACCGTCAACCATTACTTCAACCCCCTGAGGAATTTTTAGATCTTTAACCAAAATTCGACTATCGAAATCAACTAGACTAGAAATATCAACTTCAATTTCGTGAGGCAGATCTTTAGGCATCGCTTCAATCTCTAACTCGTGAATAACTTTAACTAGAGTACCGTTAAGGTTTTTTACAGCTGGAGATTCACCTACAAACACTAGAGGCACCGCCACTTCCACTTTCTTACCTTTTTCGATGACATAAAAATCAACATGAACAGGCTCGCCAGAAACTGGATGCATTGCTACGTCTTTAATAAGAGTATCTTTTTCTCCCTCTGGTGTATCTAAAGTAACAACCGAAGATTCACCAGCATTACGAAATACTTTTTTAAATTCTTTAGTTTCTACAAAAAAGTTTTGAGGTGATTCTTTAGGACCATAAATAACCACTGGCAATTTACCAGCTTCTTTTGGTCCTTTGAGAGCCTTACCAAAGATGGTCCGGGACTCCGCTTTAAGGGTGATAGTCATGGTGATAGAGTATATAACAAATTAAGAGATTTGCAAGTCTTCAGGTGAGGTAATTTGGCGCCATTTAGTGGCTAAAACAGCTTTAATTGGTCTAGTTTCCTTAAAGGTTAAGATTGTCTGAGGTAGGCCATATTCTTCCTTACCTGACAGTTTAACGGGATCAGCCTGGAAAATATCCGTCGTCAACAAACACAAACTGGTATAAACAAGCCCTGGCTCACCGCCATGATTGGTGCCTTCAATAATATCGACCAGGTGACCATCGTTATCAATTATCGCTTTACCGCCACAATAGAGGCTGGGAACTTGAGCAAACATCATAACCCAATCAGTGGCCTCCAACACCCTTACCACATCTTGGGTATCGTAAATATCATCGCCAGCCAAAACTAAAAATCGCCCCTGTAGTAAGTGTTTAGCCTGCCACAACGAGTGAGCGGTGCCCATTAATTTTTCCTGATAAACGTATTTAATTCTTCGGCCGGCAAAATGATCACCAAAATAGTTTTTAATTACATCAGCTAAATAACCAACCACCAAAATTACTTCATCCACTTCTGGTGGCAAAGACTCTAGTTTATGTTCAATTAAATTTTTGTCACCGAACTTAAGCATCGGTTTGGGTATCATATCAGTCAAATCACCCATCCGTATTCCCCGCCCCGCGGCCAAAATAACTACCTGCATAACAGATTAAACAATTAAACCACCGGGTTGAGAGCAGTTCGACCCTCTAATACTTCAATAATATTGTTGGCTGCAATTTCCGACATAGCATCACGAGCTTCTTCAGTGGCCGAAGCAATGTGGGGAGTTAAAACGACATTAGGTAAATCTTTAAGACCTTGAACAAGTTCAGGCTCAAATTCAAATACGTCCAATCCCGCCCCCCGAATCTGGCCGGCTTTTAAGGTGGTCACCAAAGCTTGCTCATCAATCACTGGACCGCGTGAAGTATTAACCAAAACAGCTGTCGACTTCATAAGAGCCAATCTTTCAGCGTTAATCAAATGTTTAGTGGAATCTAACAGTGGTACATGAACACTAACCACATCGGAAATTTTCATCACCTCGTCGACAGTTTGATAAAAAACAGCACCATAATTTTTTTCTAACTCTTCATTTCGAGCCACGTCATAGTAGGCCACCTTCATATCAAATCCTTTGACCGCGTGATGAACCACCCTTGAACCAATCCGACCAGTCCCAACAATCCCTAACGTTTTACCTTTAAGTTCTGTGCCTAATAAAAGCATTGGGGCCCAACCTGTGTACTGACCCGCCCGCACAAAATCATCTGCCTCAACTAGTCTTTTGGTAGTAGAGAAGATTAGCGCCATAGCAAACTCGGCTACTGCATCAGTCAAAACTCCAGGAGTATTTGTGATCACCACCCCTTTTTCCTTGGCGTCAGCTAAAACGACATTATCAAAACCAACTGCATAATTGGCAAAAATTTTAGCTGTTGGTACTGCTTCAAACACCTCTTTATCTATCTTGTCTGTCAAAAGAGACAGGACCGCATCATATGGTTTATTTTTTAGAACGGTCAATAATTCCTCTCTAGTTAAAACCCCTTCCTTAGAGCTGACATCAACTTCATATCCCTTACTTCTCAATAAATCGATTCCTTTGGCTGGAATTTGTCTGGTTACAAAAACAATTGGCATAAAAAATTATTGGTTAAAAAGTTTTAATCTTTCGCTGGTCACTTTTTCAATTGCTTGGACAGCTGGTTTTAATATTTTGTATGGAGCCACTTCATCTGGAAATTCTTGCAATGACAATCTAAGCGCATCACGATACGCCACGCGTACTTCAGTATTAATGTGAACAATCGCCACTCCCGCCTTAATGGCATTGGTAAAATCTTCATTAACAGTCCCTGATCCGCCATGAAGTACCAGTGGAACATTGGTTGATTGATAAATTTTACTCACTCGGTCAATATCCAGCCGAGGATCATGGGTAGCTTTTAACATTCCATGAACATTTCCCACCGCCGGAGCAAGAAGATCTACTCCAGTTTTCTCGACAAACTCTTGAGCCTGTTCTGGTGTGGTCAAACCTTCCCCCGAAGTGACTACATCCTCAGGAATCTCGTCCAGCAACTTGGAAGATGTGCCGATATAACCAAGTTCTCCCTCAACAATCATGTTTGGATTTTTACTTTTGGCGTACTCTACACATTTTTTGGTGAAGGCCACATTTTCTTCAAAAGACATTTTACTGCCATCAATAGTCACTGCGTCATAGCCAGCATCCACCACTTCTTGAACTCGCTCAAAAGTATAAGTATGATCGGCATTTAAGAAAACCGGGTAGTTAAACTCTTGTTTTAAAGTATCAACCAAAGCTTTCACTTGCTTAACACCAATAAAATCTCGTTCCCCTTCGGATACCCCAATAATGACCGGAACATTTAGGGCCTGAGCCGCTCTAAAAACCCCCCACAAACCCTCTGTATTAGAAATATTAAAGTGTCCAATCGCTACTTTTTGAGCCTGCGCCTCGCCAATTACCTCGCGTAAAGTTTTCATGCTACAATTCTACCATGTCTAAATTTGATTTTATAGCTATCGGCGACATTACCACCGACGTCTTTATCAGAATTAAAGAAGCTCACGTTAACTGCCAAATAGACCGTCAAAATTGCCAGATTTGTATGCGTTTTGGCGATAAAATACCTTATGAGTCGGCCACAGTGGTATCAGCGGTGGGTAATAGTCCTAATGCTACCGTCTCAGCCACTCGACTAGGCTTATCTTCAGCTGTGGTGACCAACATTGGTGAAGATGAGCACGGCCGAGAAGACCTAGCTACTTTGAAAAAAAATGGGGTCGAAACTTCGTTAGTAAAAGTAAATCCTGGAAAAAGTTCTAACTATCATTACGTTCTCTGGTACGAAGATGACCGCACTATTTTGATCAAGCACGAAGAATTTGATTACGAATTACCAACCTTTGAGCCACCTCGTTTTATTTATCTCAGTTCGTTAGGTGAAAATTCTCTCCCTTTCCATCACACTATTGCCGAATACATAAAAAATCACCCAGAGACTAAACTAGTTTTTCAGCCAGGTACTTTTCAGATAAAACTGGGAGCGGAAACTTTGAAAGATATTTATGCAGTAACGGAAATATTTTTCTGCAACGTTGAGGAGGCCAGAAGAATTATCGACGCCCCGGAAGATACTGTAGCTGATTTACTATCAAAAGTTCACGAACTAGGGCCAAAAATTGTAGTCATTACCGACGGACCCAAAGGAGCTTACTGTTTCGATGGTACCACTAAATTGTTTATGCCTATTTATCCCGATCCAAAACCACCTCTCGAACGAACTGGCGCCGGCGACTCTTTCGCTAGCACTTTCACCGCCATGATCGCTTTGGGCAAATCAGTTGAAGAAGCTCTCACTCTGGCGCCGATCAACTCCATGAATGTCGTTCAGCATGTCGGCGCTCAAGCTGGTTTACTAACAATGGAACAAATTCAAGATTGGCTTACCAAAGCTCCAGCTGACTATAAAGCGCAAATAATCTAACAAAAAATACCCAAGCAGTTGGGTATTTTTTGTTAGACAATTTTACAAAAATCTTATTTTCTGCAAACTTTTTTGACCGCTTCAACAATATCATCAACACTCATACCATAGTGATCGATTAGTTCTGGCTGAGTACCGGATTGCCCAAATTGATCATGAACACCCAAACGAACAACTGTCATTGGTTTTTTCTCGGACAATAGTTCAGCTACCGCACTACCTAGACCGCCAGCAATTTGATGCTCTTCGACTGTCACCACTTTTCCGGCTTCGGTCGCGACACGTAAAATAGTTTCTTCATCTAATGGTTTGATTGTGTGGACATTGGTCACAGTCACAGATATTTTCTGTTCGGCCAATTTTTTAGCCGCCGCCAGAGCATTAAATACCATCGGCCCACAGGCCATGATCGCTACCTGAGCACTATCACCGCGCCACAACATGTTGGCTTTACCGAGCACAAACGGCGTGGCTTCGGTAGTGATAACCGGCGTCTTTTCGCGCGCTAAACGTAAGTAGGCTGGTCTAGTAGTTTGAGCGATCGCTAGAGTGGCTTTCTTGGCTTCAATAGCATCACAAGGCACTACCACATCCATATTAGGAACAACCCGCATAATAGCGATATCCTCGATCGCTTGGTGAGTCCCTCCATCAGGACCAACTGACACTCCAGCGTGAGAACCAACTATTTTTACCGGTTGATTATTGTAAGCAATCGTCGTTCGAATCTGCTCCCAATTGCGCCCAGGAGAAAACATGGCATAAGAAGTGATAAAAGGGATTTTACCCATAGCGGCCATACCAGAAGCCACGGCAGCGAGATTTTGCTCAGCTACTCCCATCTCTACAAATCTAGTTGGAAATTCTTTGGCAAATAAATGTGTTTGCGTTGATTCAGTTAGATCGGCACACAAAGCCACTATTCGTTTATCCAACTTCCCCGCCTCCAACAAACCTTCGCCATAGCCTTTGCGCACCGGTGATTGTTCCACGGCCAGGTCAAATAATTTCGGATTTAGTTTTTGCAAGTTGTTAATCATTGTATGTCCTCACTACCAGATAATAAGTATGTTTCTCGTTCTTTTATTTTACCATGATGATCAAAAGAAAAAATATCTACAAAAGAAGTTATCCGATAATCTATAAAATTGAAATCTCCTTGGACAACCACTACTTCAGAATTACCAAGAATTTTGTTTATCGTATGACTACCTTTAATAGTTCTTGTATTAGCGTAGAAATTTAAAAACTCTTTTTTTCCTTTAATAACCAATCCCGCTCGATTATAGACAATATCATCACTAAATAGATCTGTTAATTCTTCAAATTTATTTTGATCTACTAAACTATAATATTTTTTTATATTGTCTGTGTGCATTTTTCAGTAAGCGAGCGTTATTCATGTTCGCTTTTAATTTTTCCCCACAGAGTTCTCAATTCTTTTAACGCCTTCTCCCCTTCTTCTTTATTTGGTGGTTTACCATGCCATTCGTAGCGACGCTCAAATTCGGCTACCCCTTTACCAGGAATCGTGTGTGCAATAATCATCGTCGGCTTACCAAACACCGCTTTCGCTTGCCCCACCGCATCAACAATTTCTTCAAAGTTATGACCATCAATTTCGATCACATGCCAATTGAACGCCCGCCATTTATCAGCCAATGGTTCCACCGGCATAATATCTTCCGTAAAACCATCAATCTGAATATTATTTCGATCGATAATGGCAATGAGATTATGAAAACCATGTTTACCAGCCAGCATCGCCGCTTCCCAAGTGTTACCACAGTCTAGTTCCCCATCGGACATCAAACAATAAAAAAATCGATCACTGGCTGTGCCTTTGTCTATTTTATCCGCCAAAGCCATACCGACTGTTTGCGATAGCCCAGAACCAAGCGGACCAGAGCTGGTCTCAATACCTGGCAAATACTCTCGATGGGGGTGACCTTGGAGTCGGGAGCCGAACTTACGCAGAGTTTTCAATTCTTCCAGTGGAAAATAGCCAGCATGGGCCATGGTGGCATAGAGAACCGGACAGATATGACCATTAGATAAAACCAAACGATCTCGATCAGCCCAGGTCGGATTCTTGGGATCGTGTTTTAGAATATGAAAATATAAAGCAGTAAAAATATCCGCCATCCCCAAAGGTCCAGCGGTATGGCCAGAACCGGCCACCATCAACATCTCAATAATAGAGCGACGAATTAAGTTCGCCTTTTCCTCTAGGATTTTTATTTTGTCTTCGTGAAAATGTTCCACTTTAAATATGAAGAATTTAGTCCTTGAGCAAAATATTGCGCAAGGCCGACGGGCCGAGCATAACAAAATTTCAGCAGAAATTTATGTGTGTTTTGCGAAAGGAGCTAAATTCGAAATTATAACTTCAAAAACTCTTGCAAAGCACCAGTGTGATCTTGGGCTTGCCAGATACCAGAACCAACCACTAAAATATCCGCACCAGCCTCGAGACATTGTTTCCCTGTCTCCATCGTCACTCCACCGTCAATCTGTATTGTAGCATTTGGTGACATTTCACGTAAGGTTTTTATCCTCTCTAAAACTTGAGAATTAAATAGTTGGCCATGATAACCAATTTTTTCTACTCCCATCAGCTGGATAAAATCTATTCTGTTTAAATAAGGCTGAATCTTCTCTAGTGGCGTATCAAATAAAACAGCTAGGCCAAGTTTGGTACTGTGTGGTTCAAGTGAGGCAAAGATATTTTCCAAATGCTCGGTTGACTCATAGTGAACAAGTACTCGATCGGCTACCCTAGTCCAGTAGACCAACGTATCTTCCGGATTTTCAATCATCAAATGAACCTCTAGTTTAGTATTGCCCTCCAGAATATCCAGATCATCCGGCGAGTGCCACGATTCGGATGTCGCAAACTTTCCATCCATCACATCCAAATGAACCCACTCCACAAACTCATCGACAACGCCGATTTTGTACATTATTTCATTAAAATCACCACTAATGATCGCTGGTTTTATCTTGGAGTTCATAAAAAACTTAAAATGAATTTTCTTCTACTACCAAATTATCAATCTTTTGAATGCGACGAAGGTGCCGCGGATCGCCAGAGAAAGGAATTTGAAGCCAGTCTTTGACTGCTTGTTTAGCTTCGTCTAAAGACAAGAAGCGGGCACCGAGCGATAAAATATTAGAGTTATTATGATCACGTGAGGCAGTAATGATATTTTTGTCACCACCATAATAGACAGTCGCTCGAACATTTTTGTAACGATTAGCTGTCATCGCTTCACCTTGTCCAGAACCACCCAAAATAATCCCTTTGATATTATCCGGGTCACTACTCACCTGCTTAGCTACCATACTAATAAAATCTGGATAGTCGTCATTCTCATCAAGACTGAAGGCTCCCTCATCGTGAGCTTCATAACCAAACTCCAACAAAAATTCTTTTAGTTTTTGTTTGTATTCAAACCCAGCGTGATCGGAAGCAAGTAAGATTTTCATAATTTTTATGCTTCAGAGTTATTTATTTAAGATGAGCAGAAGCAATAATTTTCTGAGCGGTTTGATAATCTTTATCGTCTTTAAGATTAGCAATTGTGACTGGTTGTGGGGCCTGTTCACCGTCTTCTTTTAATTTTATAAAACCACTGTAATTAGTTACCACATCTTCTTTATTGTAAAAATCTTTAAATCCAATACTGAGAGAGTATCTGACTCCGATTTTTTCATAACCAGGAAAATCATATCTGACAGGCCCATCAAGACCAACACCTTTAGAATCTCTATTACCATTAGTGTAGGTCATAGAACCATCTCTTAAGGTCCAATCCTCAGGATAACTAACTTCAAACTTATATTTTTCATTGGTGTATGTCTTCCAATCAGTGATAGTTACATCGGATTTAGAAAAATTTGTTTGGTAATAATAAAATCCCCCTCCAACCAATACCGCTATTAAAAATAGTACTCCAAAAAATTTAAATTTATTCATAATTTTATAGTATCACTTCTGCCTAAACGCCACCAGTCTTGATTACATGATCAACAAGGGTATGAGTATACCCCATTTCATTGTCGTACCAGGCGAGCACTTTGACCAAGTTGCCACCAACCACCTTGGTAAAGGCCAGGTCCGCAAGGGAAGCATGTGACTCGCCAATAATATCTGACGACACCAGTGGTTCCTCGGTTACCGCAAACACTTTTGACCACCGTGGATTAGCAGCTCCTTCTTTCAAAATTTCGTTAACCTCTTCAACGGTCGTATTTCTTTTAGCAATAAAGGTGACATCAACCAAAGAACCAGTAATAACCGGCACACGCAGAGCGATGCCGTCGAACTTACCAGCGAGTTCTGGAATTACTTTCGTCACAGCAATAGCCGCGCCAGTCGTCGAGGGTACAATATTTTGAGCGGCCGCTCGTCCTCTTCGGAAATCACCAGCATCGGGTGAATCCACTAATTTTTGACTAGCAGTATAAGCATGGATCGTATTAAGAACTGCTTTGTCGATACCAATAGTATCGTGCAAAATTTTAATTAACGGACTAGCTGAGTTGGTCGTACAGGAAGCATTGGAAGAAATCTGACAAGTCGCCAACATCTCATCGTTAATACCCATCAGCACTGTCCCTCCAGTAATCCCCGGTACCGGTTCACCCTTGATCGGAGCTGACACTACCACCTTGCGGGCCCCAGCATCAATATGAAGTTTGGCTTTGTCGTAACTTTCAAAAAAACCAGTTGATTCGACAACCACGTCCACTCCCAGTTCTGCCCACGGCAATTTGGCTGGATCTTTTTCTTGAATAAATTTTATTGACTGACCATTAACCACCAGTGATCCGTTGTCAGTTTTGACGTCGAGTCCGGATTTACCGTAAGCACTATCATACCGTAAGAGATAAGCTAAGTTTTCTAAATCACCCAAATCATTAGCCGCGACAATTTTAATATCTGGATTAGTAATAGCTACTTTCAAAAAAGCTCGCCCGATTCGCCCCAAACCATTGATGGCTACTTTAGTTGTCATATATAAAAGATTATATCACTTATGATAATTTTTCTTTAAACATTTTAGTGAGGACTGCTGGATTAGCCGAACCTTTAGATAATTTCATGGCTTGGCCAATTAAGAATTGAATTAAGCGTTCGTTGCCGGCTTTGTAGTCCTCTACTACTTTTGGATTTTCAGTGATTACTTGATCAACAATAGCCGCCAAAGCCCCTTCGTCACTTTTTTGGAAGAGACCTTTGCTTTCGGCAATCGCTTTTGGATTACCACCTTCAGTGACAAGAACCGCCAAGATATCTTTGGCGCCACGAGAAGAAATCTCGCCACCTTCGGCCATATTTATTAGCTCAGCAAAACTGGTCGGTTCCGGCATTTTGATCTCAGACATATTCTTTCGTAGACCAGCCAAATCTGAGGTTAAGTAGTTGGCAGTCAATTGGGCAAATTTTTTATCAGACAAAACCTTCATAGTGTCTTCAAATAAAGCGCCGACGATCCGATCACTGACAAAAATTTCAATATCAGATTGTTTAATACCAAATTCATCGGCCAGTCGTTTTCTTTTTTGCCACGGCAGTTCCGGTAAATCAAAGTTCTGTAATTCGGGTATTTGGCTGACATACAATTTTGGTAAATCTGGATCTGGGAAATAGCGATAGTCATGTGACGACTCTTTTTTTCGCTGACTAAAAGTCTTGCCGGCGTTTTCATCCCACCCGCGAGTTTCTTGAACCACTCGATCACCATGCTCCACCAATTCTTGCTGACGCTTGAGTTCAAAGTCGATCGCTTTTTCCATACCAGAAATAGTATTGAGATTTTTAACCTCAACTTTCGTACCCATATTTAAAGAAATATTCGCTTCCACCCGCATCTCTCCCTTCTCCATATTAGCTTCAGAAATATGTAAATATTCAGGACCGATCAAGAGTTGTAATTCACGCGCAAAATCCCCCGCTTGTTTAGACGAGGTAATCACCGGTTCAGTTACCAGTTCCATCAGTGGCACTCCCGCACGATTGTAATCAATCAGACTATCATTGCCGACGTGTTGCGACCGAGCGGTGTCTTCTTCCAGGTGAACACGGGTAATATCAACACCAGCCAAAGTACCCCCTTCAACCAGTGGAAATTTATACTGACTGATTTGATAACCTTTGGGAATATCTGGATAAAAATAGTTCTTTCGATCCCACTCAGTGAAGTCGGCTAGTTTGGAACCAAGTGCTTTACCCACCCGTAAAACATGTTTAATAGCCTCTAGGTTGAGAACCGGCAACGTCCCAGGGTGAGCCATACAAACTGGGCAAATATTAACATTTGGTCGGGTCTCGTCAGTATTATTGAGACAACGACAAAACATCTTGGTTTTGGTCTTTAGTTCAACATGTATTTCTAAGCCAATCGTTGGTTTGTATTCCATAATAACGGGATTATAGCATATACCGCACCTCTTCTTCGAGTTCGATCCCAAACTGCTTTTTGACCTTAGTTTTCAGTTTTTTAGCTAAACTGATGACGTCTTTATAAGTACCGGTGCCGTCGTTGACCAGCAAATTACCGTGATATTCCGGAATATACACTCCACCCTGTTTCATCCCTCGAGCGCCAATTACTTCCAATAAATAGCCAGTTGGAATTTTCCCATCGATTATTTTTGACTGATCAATTTTCTTTAGTGACTCCTTAGACACCTTTTTTACCAATACGTTTTTGAAAAAACTACCCGGACATTTCAAACCTGGTGGATATTTGGCGTTTCGAGTTTTGATAATTGATTTTGATTTGGCCAGTAATAACTTCTTATCCCCTCTTTCTAAAGAAAAAGTGGCAGTCAAAACTATCCACTCTTTGTGTTTTAAAATACTATCGCGATAACTAAATCTACAATCACCTTTTGTCAGAGTCCTAACTTTTTTACCATCAAAAATATCCACTGAGTCGAGACGATCACTGATCGTCTGGCCGTAGGCTCCAGCATTACCCACTATTGCTCCCCCGACCGTACCCGGAATACCAGACAGGGCTTCTAAGCCAGCTAAGTTATTTTTAAGAGTTAGATCGATTAACTTCGCTAGAGGCACCCCCACCTGACAGACCACTTGTTTACCAGTTATCTTTATTGCTTCTTTATCTGTACTAGAGGTAGTAACATGAATCAATAATTTATTGAGTTTTTTATCAGCAAAAACCAAATTACTACCTCCAGCCATAACTAAGTAAGGAACTTTGATTTTTTTTACCCCCTCCATTACCGTCAACAAATCAGCCGGCGACGTCACTTTTAGATAAAAAGCGGCTGTACCGCCAACACCGAAAGTGGTCAGGGTTTTTATATCAATATTGGTTTGTAAATTAGGCCAAATATTTTTCATACAGCATAAGAAAAACCGTATGGTGAGTATACCATACGGTTTTTCTAGTTAAACCTAGTCTGTCTGTGAATATTACTTAGCAGACAAAACGCGGAAGTAGTACTTAGTACCAGGAGTCAATCCAGTCAAAGTAACTGAGTGAATCTTAGTCTTTGGTGAACTTGAGTTCACTGAAGTTGGTTGTGAATTAGTGTAGTTATAGTTAGGAGCTGAACCAATCTCTCTAAGAGTTACTGGATCTTTTTGAGAAGTTAGTCCGTAAATAACACGACTAGTAGCATCAATGTCAGTTTTCCAAGTGATAGTAGCTGTAGTTTGAGTCTTAGAAGCTACCAAAACATCAGAAATAACTGGCTTACTGTCTGGATTAGTAACAGTACCTGATGTAACAGTAATTGATTTAGTACCACTGTTACCGTTAAAGTCAGTAACGTTTAAAGTTACAGTCTTTGCTCCGGTAGTGCTATAGGTTTTAGACTTAGAAGTCTGACCATTTACATTGGTACTACCGTTTTCACTGCCATCACCCCAAACCCAGTTAAAACTGTAAGTTGAAACATCACCACCAGTGGCAGAACCAGTAAAGGTTGTTGCTTGATTAACACCAACAGTACTACCATTGGCTGGAGAAGTAATAGAAACATTAATACCAGCAGCAATAGCTGAGGTAGTAGGCGCAATCACGAGCGCAAGAGCCGCAAGTGTAACGCCAATTTTTGAAACAAATGAGTTCATACTTGTATATGCGCTAAAACTATTAAATAATGGCTCTTTCTGCGTAGACAAACGCCTTTTAGAGCTAATGTATTACTACCACATATTTAAAAAATATGCAAGTATAATCGATTTAAAGCCAAAAAAATCACCCCCAACGCGCATGCGCTGGGGGTGGGTTAAATTTTGCAGAGTTTACTTCTATTGAACCGCCACCTCCACCGTCCTCACGATCCACTGACCTCCCGTAGGCCGGAAACCGAAACGGAGCCAGTTGGCGCCAGGTTCGGTCAACGAACGGAAGTCTTTGGTCACGCGCAAGCCGGA
>JAIOOX010000003.1 GCA_021414225.1 Candidatus Vogelbacteria bacterium
TACCACTACTTTCTTAGGTCGTCTCGCGGTTACTGGTCAATCTGTCTTTGCTAACTTACTAACCGCTTACCAAACCATCACTGCTCCTAACTTTGTAGCCACTTCATCCACTGCTTCCGTTTTCCCATACGCGTCATCAACCGCGATCACAGTGAGTGGGACAGCGTCGACGACGAACTTGATTGTGTCGAGTTCTTCTCAATTGGGTACCGTTACTAGTGGAACCTGGAATGGTTCGGTGGTTGGTGATGCTTACTTAACTAAATCAGGTAACTGGACTGGTACCTTCGACGGTCAAGAAGGAACCTACTATCTCAACGCTTCCAACTTATCCAACTTCGGTAATCCTTTCTACACTTTCTTTAGTGCTACTACTACTGATGCCTTAGTGGAAGGTTCCACGAACAAGTATTGGTCAAATACGTTGTTTGATAATCGCTTGTCGGCCTCCTCATCTATTTCTAGTATTACCACGTTACCTAACTTGTCTCTACCAGCTTCTCAGCTCAGTAATTTTGGTGTACCTTTCTACACTTTCTTCAATGGAACTACCACCGACGCTTTAGCTGAAGGATCAACGAACAAGTATTGGTCAAATACACTATTCGACACCAGGTTAAGTGCGACAACTTCCTTACCGAATGTGTGGTCATTGGCTGGTTTGGGTCAGGTGGGTTCTTCTACCGCTACGACGACTGGGTTAGGAAATCTGGCTGTGACAGGTGGTACTAAACTTGGTACCTTGAACGGAATTCTGAAAGGTATTAATGGGTATGTCACCACCGCGTTGGTAAACCTCACCTCTGATGTGACAGGGATTCTTGGTATCTCCAACGGTGGTACGGGTACTTCCACTGCCCCCGCTTATGGAGAGCTTCTGGTGGGTAATGGTTTGGGTGGATATAGTTTTTTCGCCACTTCATCTCTAGGTATTATTGGAAGTGGTGGCACCGGTGGTTCTAACTGGGTTTATGACACGAATTTTGGTGCAGATGTTTTAACTCCTAGTTCAACAATCCCTGTCTGGTTTAAGGATCCAATTTACGCTTCTAGTACACTCATAGTTGATGGAGCAATTGGTGAATCATATTCAGTTAGAGTTGACTCATCGAATACTCCTTTTGGGCTGTTTCAAAGTGGAGATTTTGATCAATCAAGTTTGGGCGGTATCGTATCTCAAATGAACGACACCTCCGGTATTCTCTCATTAAGGTCAAATATCGCAATTACTGGTGGGGACTCATATATTGGCGTTCGTGGTATTTCAACCCTTGCAACGTCTACTGCATTTAATGTGGGTGTTCAGGGATATGCAAAAAATAGCTCACAATTAAATGTTGGTGGGTATTTTGCCAGTAATGATACTGATATTTCAGATTATCTTGCATTACTTGGTGTTACAGGTTCAATCAATGTTGGTGGGTATTTCTCTGCATCAAGTTCAACTGCCCCTCAAAATATCGCACTGCTTGCTGGTGCTTCTGGTAGTAGTGGGCAAAATATTGCTGGATATTTCACAGATGGTGACGTGCTTATTAATGATAGGCTTGGTGTCGGATCCACTACTCCTTTTGCTAAATTGTCTGTTGATGGAGATGTTCGGTTTCAAGGTGATAACTTTTCTACTACGACGATTGGTAGTTATTTAGCCAACTTAGTAGTTGGAGGACTTGATTTATTTGGTCAAAAATATGCCATGTTAACTGGTAACGCCATTGGTGGAAAAGCTTTGATTCTAGACAGCGCTGCTTACGTTAGAGAAAACGAGGATGGTTCATCACCTCCTACTTTGGGTTGGCTTAACTTAGATGGGTCAGTGATTGGTTTTGTTAGTATGTCGACCACAACTGGAGCATTAAATATTTTCTCAGCAGCTACTACTACTTCGTCGGTGGGGTTTGATATTTCTGATGGGTGTTATGCGGTAGCGGGTACCTGTATATCAGGTGGTGGTTCGTCACAGTGGACAACAGATGGTGACAATGTGTTTTATGTAAACTCTAATGGTGGTAACGCTGGTATCCTCAATGACTTTACTCCTACTTTCATATTAGGTAGTGCTGATGGCTCTACTTTTGCTGGTATGTCTTACAGTACTACTAGCGACTCACTATCGTTTTCTAGTGCGACTGGGGGATATGGATTTGATAATAATTTAACTGTTGATACTGGAAACTACAAAATAGAAACTGGCCTACAAGACATTGTTCCTGTCATTCCAGGGACATATTACTTACCGAGCATTACTGGTACTAGTACTCTTGGTCAAGGGTTGGCCACTAAGGGAACTTTGTTTATTACTGATGGAGATAGTTTACTGACCAGTGGAATGCCTGCAATTTATTTATCCGACACAAACAACTGGCCGAATTTTGCGATTATTGGTTTCTCTACAAGCACTGGTCAATTAAGTCTGACTGCGAGTACTAGTGTTCTTATAAATGCAAATACAATTTTAGATTTAACAGCAGGCACTAATATTAACTTAAATGGTGGGGCAACAACCACCGCTGACACTGGTTTTGATATTTCCTCTGGTTGTTATGCTGTGGGAGGAATTTGTATTACAGGTGGTGGTTCTTCTCAATGGGACGACGTGACTGGTGGTGTTAACTACGCTGGAGGGAAAGTGGGGATTGGATCAAGTACACCTTTCCACACATTGTCTGTCGATGGAAACACGGGAATTATCGGGAGTACATTTAGAGAACTACTTGTCGGTTCTAATTCCGTTAATCTAAAGGTACTCTTAAAGAACCTCTCGGCTATCCCTGCCGATATGCCAATGCTGTCAGGTGTGACAACTTTCGCACCTTTCTATGGGGTGGGTGTTGACTCTCGACTTAACGTTGTAGACGCTCAGTCATCTGGTGCGTCAGCCTTAACCTTTATGACTAACACAGGTGGAGATAATGCAACACTCAGTTACACCACTAGTGGTGCAGACACTCTTACTTTTAGTAACGCCTCTGGTGGGTACCTCTTTAATGGAGGTAATCTTGTTGTAGACACAGACACGCTTTATGTAAATTCCACTAGTAATAATGTAGGAATAGGTACCACTACCCCTTGGGCTAAGTTATCAGTGACTAATACTGGTTCGGGCCCGTCATTTGTTGTCGAAGATTCAACTTCTCCAGATTCTAGTCCATTTATCATTGACGCCGCAGGTAATGTCGGTATTGGTACAACCTCTCCTTCAACCGCTCTCAGTGTTAATGGGATAATCTATTCTGCATCTGGTGGTTTTAGATTCCCTGATGGAACAACTCAAACAACCTCCGCTCTAGGATCGTGGACGACCTCAGGTAACGATATGTATAGTTCCAATACTGGCAATGTTGGTATAGGAACGAGTACCCCCGGAGCTACTTTTGCCATTAATCCAGTAGAAGGTTCTCTTAATATGTTTATAGTTGGTTCTTCAACTGGTGGGACAAAGTTTATGATCGACAATAGTGGAGATGTGGCGATTGGTACCTCGACTAGTCGGGGTCATAAGTTAATGATCGAGGGGGACACTATGCAGTTGTATAATGAAAGCGGAGGTGCTTCTAACAAGATTACAAGTAAAACTGGTGATGCGTCTACATTTTATCAAGTTGGAGGTCTTAATAATGTTCCATGGCAGGTGGGCGTTGATCTTGATGATACTAATGGTGGACTGTCAAAATTTAAGATCAATGCCCTTGGTTTTCAGCCAAATCCCGATCTAGTAGTAAAAGGCAACATGACAATGGGTGTTATAGGTGGAACCTCTTTTGGAACCTCGACAATGTTTGATGTACTTGCTGTCTCATCTGATGACCCGAGAATTTATCTCAATGATTGGGATGGTACAAACGATTCTAAAAATTGGTGGGCGGGAAATATTAATAATATATTCACTATTGGAACCTCTACAGCTCCTGGAGTTCCGACTACTGGTGTTACTGCTTTTGCTATTACGGAAGCTGGTAAGGTTGGGATTGGAACAACTACTCCAGATTCAATCCTAACACTGAGTTCTACAGGCGATACTTTTGCTAGTGCTTGGGCGGCCACTTCTAGTGTGTCTGGTTTTATGTTGGGGATGAGCGGCATGGGAGGTGGTAACTTAAATAGATGGTACATAGAACAACGTCCTTCTGCTATCTGGGGAGGTTCGGCCAACTCCTTTGTGTTACTTGGTCAAGGTGCAGATAACTCTGTTAAAACCATCCCTTTAATAGCCAACCCTAATGGAGATATTATTTTAGCTGGAGCAACAGCAGGAACCAACGGAAATGTTGGTATTGGTACCACTACTCCTTCTTATAAGTTGCAAGTAGCTGGCACTGGTTCCTTTGGTTGGACTCTTAATGGGGGAAAGAGGGGTATTTTTATAGGAAATGAAGACGCTTATGGTGGTACTTCTGCTGTAATTCAAGGTGTTTCATCTACTGGTGGAACCGCTAACATTGTTCTTCAAGGGGCGGGATCAGGCTTTGTAGGTATATCATCCACCACCCCCTTCAAAACTTTCTCCGTCACTGGTTCGGTCGCTTTCTCTCCTGCTAGTATTACCACCAACACTGGTGCTTCCATCTACTCCCTCTGTCTAGCGGCTAGTGGAGAAATGACCAAGAACTCTGATGCCGAGACTTGTATCGCTTCATCCATCCGCTTCAAGAAAAACGTGGAAGTTCTAGGTGATAGTTTGTTAGAAGTGATGGATCTTAATCCTGTCACCTTTGAATACAAAGAAAATGGTAATGGAGAACATATTGGTTTTATTGCGGAAGAAGCAGAACAGGTGAACCCATTACTCGTGTCTTACGACGAACTAGGTTTACCAAACGGTATTCGTTGGTCACACATAACTACA